>JAUXCW010000134.1 GCA_030618705.1 Gammaproteobacteria bacterium
TTATTGTCATGTCAAAAACTGTTGAACAGAGCATTGCGCAATTACTCTACCGGCAAGTTGCCGGTAGAGACGAACCCGGCGATAACTTTTTTGACCTGCTCGGGCCCTTCGTTGAAACAGAGTTCGGTCTCCGACTCGATCCCCGCGAGTTCGGTATGCTGATGCAGCGGGTACGGAGTCACCCGGAATACCAACAGCAAAACAGAATCCTTATCGACAAGTGGCGAGGAGTCCTGGGCAATGTCGAGGGACAGCCAACGGCGGCACAATCCACTGCGTTTATCCACGATCTGCTCGCTTCGCCGATTCGCGAAATGCTGTTTGCCCATAGCACCATCGCCGGTGCAACCACCACCGAACCCGGCGGCCTGCTCGATACCATCACCCGTCACGACCGCACAATGCCCAGTTGGACCCTGCACCTGACGACCAACGGCAATGCTGAGATTTACGGTAAAAACCGGATTACGGATATTGGCCGCGGCGATCTGGTGCTGTTTAAACCCGATGCGGATTGCCATTACCAGCGCCACCCCGACTGCATTAAATGGGTACATTTATGGGCATTGTTCCAACCTCGCTCCCAATGGCTCGATTGGCTGGCGTGGCCCGAGTTGGATGACGGCGTATTCTGCCTGCAGGGGGCTGACAAACAGGGTATCGAAGGCCCCTTCAACGAGGTTGTCGCCATCGGTTCCGGAGGCACCAGCCTCGCTCACGAATTGCAGATGAATCTGCTGGAACAAATCATTATCCGCGCCCAGACGCTTATTCCCCGGGAAACCAACGTCGCCCTCGATCCCCGAATCAGATGCGCCTGCGGCTATATCCGCAAACACCTCAGCCGGGCCTTTTCCGTCGACGACATCGCCAGTCACTGCAACTTGTCACCCTCTCACCTGTCCCATCTATTCAAGGAACAAACCGGCATAAGCCCCAAGCGCTGGCGAGATGATTTGCGACTGCTAGAAGCCCGCAAACTGTTGGCGGAACCACAGCACAGCATCACCTCGATTGCCGAGAAAATCGGCTATTCCGACCCAATACAGTTTTCCAAATTATTTCGCAAGAAAATGGGCTGCAGCCCGAGCGAGTTTCGCAAGATGTAAAATTGGATTGCGCTTCTCGGATCTGTTGACCCAGGATTCATTCTACTTTTCGCTACACCTACCTGCCTTTTGCAACAGGGGTGATCTGCTACCCGAAGATAAAATCGACGTCCTCCGGGATTTACTGCAAAGCCACAGCCACGCCGGCATGATCGGTGATGGGGTCAACGACGCCCCGGCCATGGCCACCGCCACTATCGGCATTTCCATGGGCGCCGCCGGCACCGATACCGGCGCCACCCTGCTGGTCATCCTCAACGCCCTTGCGACTGCTATGTCATCGCGCGAACTGAACGCTATTAAACAGTAAGGGGCTACGGGGTGTACCATATTGGTGAGGTATAAACCCGGTCCTGAATCGAGGCAGGCACATCGTCGGGCCTGTCGACCCCGTACCTGACCGCATCGTAAGTTGTCCAGCGGGGGGTGGGTATTTCCAGAACCCGCACATAGTAGAACGCACTCTGGCCGGCATCGAACCCGGGGTCGCTCCACACCGCTTTCAATACTGCCTCGCCGATCGTATTGCTATAAGTGGCAGTATCAGCATCGACGGTATTGCCGACGTCTTTATCACAGCGCCGCTCAACGATTGCCCGCTTGCCGCTACAGGCCACATCGAAGATGCGCTCATGGGTGTTGCCGTCAACGTCCATCCAACCCTTAATAATCTGTACACGGTCGAGATTGCCGCCGTCAGGGTCCTTCATGGCGACCACCATCAGGTGCGGGGCCTGGCCTTTCCCGGCGCCGCTCAAATCTCCTCCCATGGGTACACCGTTAGCGTAACCACGCTGGACAAAATCATGGCTGCCCAGATCATCGGCGGTAAAATCCCAGCCGGCAAATACCCGCACCTGCATGCGAGGACCGGTGCTGGCATAGGTCTCCCTACGAGCCATCGCATCGAACAGGGATTCGCGGGTATTGTCCTGGGACCAGACCGCCGCCAGACCGGAGGCAACCGCTTCACGGTAATAAATAGTGTCATTCTCGGACACCATCAAAGGCTTGACCAGTCGCTCCGGACCCGGCTCCATGGTCGACATTTTGCCGAAGAAGTTGTTTTCCTCGGTGGTCGCCAGACTGGTGTGACTGTCGGTGGAGCCGATCAGGCCAAACTTATAGGGATTGACGCCCAATTTGGCCTCCAGGGCGAGTCCCTGCTTGAGGGCTTCCCGACCGTATTCGCCATCCAGCATATCATTGGTTTTTGCCACGGAAAGATCGAGGTTGCCAAAATCCCATTGCTCATAATCGGCAAACTCATCGTTGGGCGACAGCAAGGGATGTGTTTCCCCATCACCCTTCATCTGGGTGATCTCGTACAGGGGCTCCCAGCGCTTGCGGGTTTTAACGTACTCTTCATCCAGGGTAGTGCCGTCGAACTGGGCATCCATGGGAAACATGATGCCATTGGAGAGATTGCCGTTATGGGCGATGGCCAATAACTTGCCGCCGGTTTTATCTTCATAGCCCTGCATCCATTTCCACAGGTCGCGGGGATTCGGGCTGCCATAGGGTGCGGTGGTGGTGTAGGGAACCATTTGCCGCCCCTTGTCCTCGCCGTCCCGATAGACCACCACCCGGTGCATATTGTTGCCCTTGATCAGGGAGGTCCACTCATAGCCGATAAAGGCGGTGAATTTGCCCGGCTCATTGGCCGCCTCGGCGGCATTGATGATGTCATCCCACGCATCATTATAGGCCTGTGATTTGGGATCGTAGTTTAAGGCGTCGGGGAGTTCGCCCTGCGAAAACTGCTTGATCAGCTCGATCGCCACCTCATGATTTTTTCCGGCTTTCAGGTCGTCGTAAAATTTCTTGCCCTGGGGGTCGGCGATCAGGCTTTCCTTGCCGGCATAGAGATCGGGAATCATGCCCATATTATCGGAGTGATCGGCCACCACTAAAAAATCCAGGGGTTTGATCAAGCGAGTTTTCATGCCCATGGACGCGGTGACTTCCTCACCACTGGCATAGCGATAGGCCTCGTTGGCATCGAGGGTATTGCCGAAGGCTCCGGCATCAAAGGATGCCGAGGTATGAAGATGGGTATCTCCCCAGTAGACCGTGTCGGGCAAGTCTTCACCCACCGCGGGTGAATAATCAGGCTTTGCTGCGGTAGGCGCGGTAGCAACGACCGGCGGTGCGGCGGCCACGCTGTCTTCAGCGGGAGGCGAGGACTCGCCACAGGCCTGAAGAAAAACTGCCATCGCCAGTAAACTTGTGGGGGTGTTCAGTTTCATCGCAGTATCTCCGGGATTCTTTTGCCGATAAGCTTACTGCAATTTTCTCCTGTTGAACAACGATTAAACCGGCAACGATTAAACCGACGATAGGGGATTCCAGGCCGGGACCGCTGCGAACAGTATTGACTTACAAAACGTCGCATTGCAGCGTTCTTTTGGCTGGCATCCAAAGCGCCGCAGCGAGCCCATGGACACATGTCGTCGTCAGCATTGCAAAATGCTGTACACAGGAAATGACAGGAGTAATATCTACCCATTAACCTGAACACAAACAAATGGGAGCACACGCACCATGACAAAATCGACTGAGGCGCCCTCTGCGGCAGGTAAAGGCGCGCCACCACCTCGTTGGCTGTTAAAGGCATTTACAAAAATGAACGTATTCGTCTACAAACTCTCAGGGGGCCGATTGATGAACACACTCGCCGGCCTGCCCATCGTCCTGGTGAAAATGAAGGGCGCCAAATCGGGCAAGATGAAAACGATTCCCTTAATGTATGTACCCCATGACAAGGGGGTGATTCTCGTTGCGTCCCAGGGCGGCGCACCGAAACATCCCGTCTGGTTCTACAACCTGATCAAAAACCCCCAGGTGGAAATTACCCACGGTGGCCAGACAAAACCATTAACCGCCAGGCGCGTTAGCGACGAGGAAAAGGCAGAATTGTGGCCTACCTGCGTCAAATACTACCCGCCCTACGAGGAGTACCAGGCCAGAACCGACAGAAATATCCCGGTTTTTCTCTGCGAGTGAACAAGTGGGTTCTCATTAAGGCTCCGCTGTATCTAGCGCTGGCACTCGTTCTTATGGCGGCATTAACCTACGGCATCTCTTACGTATACTTTAGCTATACATCGTCTGCCAATTTAACAAAACTCGGGCCGGAAGCACCCAGGCTCACAATTGGCGGGCATGTCTATCGGGACCTGAACAAAAACGGCCTTCTGGATACCTACGAAGACGCCCGATATTCTGTAGAGGATCGAGTAAACGACTTGCTGTCACGCAT
Organism: Gammaproteobacteria bacterium; assembly: GCA_030618705.1. Classification (GTDB taxonomy): domain Bacteria; phylum Pseudomonadota; class Gammaproteobacteria; order Pseudomonadales; family JAHEGP01; genus JAHEGP01. Next base: position 4,372 of record JAUXCW010000134.1, read on the forward strand.
GAACCTGGAAGAAAAGGTGGGGCTGATGTTTATTTTCCCGGCCCATGTTCCAGAGGGTGGATCACTGGGCGAACAGTCAGCTCCGTTTTTTGGCAATCGGCAGATGTCGGAGCTCATTGCGGTGCGGATGATGAATCACTTCAATATCTTCGCAAGGCAACCGGCACCCACCATTGCGAAATGGCATAACGAGGTGCAGAAACTGGCGGAAAGGACACGACTGGGATTACCAGTCACCATCGCCTCCGACCCCCGTCACGGATTCAACAGCAACCCCCTCGCCGGTATGGCCGCCCATGGTTTTTCAAAATGGCCCGAACCGCTAGGTTTAGCTGCCACAAGAGATATGGGCCTGGTTTGGCAGTTCGCCGACACCGCCCGCCAGGAGTATCTGGCCATCGGAATACGATTGGCACTACATCCCCTGGGAGACCTGGCGACGGAGCCGCGGTGGGCACGCATCAGCCACACTTTTGGAGAAGATGCGGAGTTGTCAGCCCGATGTACGTCTGCCTACATCCGGGGTTTCCAGGGCAAATCCTTTTCCGCCAGCAGTGTGATGTGCATGACCAAGCACTTTCCGGGCGCGGGGCCGCAAAAGGACGGCGAGGATGCGCACTTTCCTTATGGCAAAGAGCAGGTCTATCCGGGGAATAACTTCAATTATCACTTACGCCCCTTTGAGGCTGCAATTGCTGCAGGCACGGGCCAGTTGATGACCTATTACGGTATGCCCGTTGGACTGGAGGATGTTGAACCGGTGGGCTTCGGCTTCAACCGGGATGTGATTACCGGTTTGCTACGGGAAAAGTACGGCTTTGATGGTGTTGTCTGCACGGATTGGCACCTGCTTACGCCCAGCGGGGCATTCGGTTTCACTCTATTGCCCGCCAAAGCATGGGGTGTGGAGGAGTTGAGTATCGAGGAGCGGATGATCAAGGCCCTGGAGGCAGGGGTGGATCAGTTCGGTGGCGAATATTTGACGGATGTTATGATTCAACTCGTTGAAACTGGCCGCATAACCGAGGCACGTCTCGACCAGTCAGTTAGGCGGCTGCTCAGGGACAAGTTTCGTCTGGGGCTGTTTGCCAACCCCTATGTCGACATCAAAAAAGCGGCATCGATAGTCGGTAATGAAGCATTCGTTGCGGCCGGGGCATTGGCCCAACGCAAGGCCTATGTGCTTTTGAAAAATGGCTCCCGTAACGGCCTTCCCGTATTACCCCTGCAAAAGCAATTAAGCCTGTATATCGAAGGTATAGATGTCGCGGTCGCTGAGCGCTATGGCCGTATTGTGGACAGTGTGGAGGATGCCGAAGTGGCCATAGTGAGGCTCACGGCACCCCATGAAGCGCGCAGTGGTCTGATGGAACGGCTATTCCATGCCGGCGACCTTGAATTCAAGGGAGAGGAAAGAGAGCGACTGCTCGCTCTGATGAACGCCGTGCCCACAATCGTGGACGTGTTCATGGAGCGGCCTGCCGTACTACCAGAAATCGCCGAGCACAGTGCCGGCCTGTTGGCCAATTTCGGCGCCACCGATGAAGCGGCACTGGCTGTGATCTTCGGTGAGCACAATCCCGGGGGGAAGCTGCCTTTCGAACTGCCTTCGTCCATGGACGCCGTCAGGAAGCAACGCGAAGATATGCCCTATGACTCTGAAGACGCGCTGTTTCCCTTCGGTTACGGCTTGAGCTACACAAAGGAGAGCAATCGAGTACAGCAAGAATAAACCACGTACCCGGCCAACTCCAGATCTATCATCGAGCATTTTCATATGGAACGATAACGATCAAAAAGCTGGCACTACGGATCCACGGCAGCCACCAGCGCGGCGATACCGGGCTGGACAGGAAACGTATGTTGCAGGTGGCTACGGGGCTCAAACAACCGCCACACCACGTACCAGAGGTACTCCCGAGTGAAAACCGCGGGGGGAGGTTTAAAACGCTCCAGTGTATCGCGAAAATCCGCCAGTTCGCCCGCGCTAAATTCTCGCCCCTTCCGCTTTGCCTCGATCACCTCGATACCGATATCCGCCAGCTCTCCCAGGGCGAGGGATAATTTATCGACGCCGACCTCCTGCAGTATTTCGGACTTATGCACCATCGGCGCCACAAGGGGGTAATTACCTGACCAGACTTGCAATTGCGCCAGCAGTTCACGCGCCAATTCCTCGTCATCCGGATTTTCAAGATAGCGGTCCACGTCGCGATTAAACTGCCAGGCCAGCAGGCTTTCATAGGCTAACACCCGGGTAAAGGCTTGCAGCGCTATCGGCTCATCAGCCATCTCGCCAAAATACCAGGGCGCGAACAGGCGGCCAAAGGCCTCCCAGGAGAACATGGGGTAAAAAGCCATGGGCTGGATCACGTCGGCCAGGGTTTGCAAGGCCTCGATATCGCCGCCGTCGGCGAGCTCGACCAACTCCGCGCGCTGATTGCGCCAGTGCATCATACCCATCTGGTGCAGGCGCCGGCTCACCACCGCCATGCGTCGATAGACATCATCCATATCGGCATTGTCGGTAAACGCCGCCGGTGACCACAGGCGCTCGGCGATAGCAGCAGTTCGTGGCCAGATGCAGATATCGATATTGCGCGGATCGATAATTTCCGCCCAGCTCGCGGCCTCCACGCCGAGGATATTATCCGCCAGGGCCGGCGTATTGACCCCATCGACGGTGACGGCCAGGGCGTCGTTGCGATAGTGAAATTGTGCACTGAGGACATGATCGAGATAGTAGTTGGTGGAGATCAATAAGGGGTGCTGCTGCACCAGCGGGGGGAAATCCATGCTATCCCAGAGATGCAAGACGACCTCGTCGGCCAGATCACGATGCAGGATCTCGTTCCAGCCGACGGCAATCTTACCCTGCGCCGCGATGATTCTGCCGTAGCGCTGTACGAAATAGGCTTGCAGCTCGGTATAGTCTTCCATACCTCGCGCCTGCATAAATTCGTTAACCTGGTCGCTGTCCTCCCAGGCGCTGTAATCGACCTCGTCCCCACCCAGGTGAAAATAGCGGTCGGGGAACAAGTCCGCCATCTCCGCGACCAGCGTCTCGAGAAAAACATAGACCTCCTCACGCGCCGGGTTGATGGGATCCGAGAATATACCCGTGGTGGCATAGAGTTTGTAGTCCTCATCCGGACGGCTGGCCAATTCAGGATAGGCGATCTGCCAGCTGCGGCTGTGTCCCGGCAAGTCCAGTTCCGGCATGATACGAATACCGCGGTCAGCGGCGTACTCGACGATGTCGCGGATCTGTTGCCGGGTATAGTAATTACCGTCCGAGCCTTTCTGCTGCAACAGGGGGTAGGCTTCACTCTCGATGCGAAAGCTCTGGTCGTCGCTAAGATGCCAGTGCAGCACATTTAGCTTGACCGCGGCCATGGCATCCAGCTGCCGTTTGATCACTTCGGGCGGCATCCAGTGCCGTACCACGTCGATGAGAATGCCGCGCCAGGCAAAGCGCGGCTGATCCTGGATTTCCACTGCGGGGAAGCACAAGCGCCCGGAACAGTTCCCGGCCAACTGGCGCAGCGTCTGCAAGGCATGTAGCGCGCCGTAGCTATTCGGCGCGGCAATATCGATGCCCTCCGGGCCAACTGAGAGGCGGTAGGACTCATCCGTATCCAGGTGCGGATAAGCACTGCCGGGTTTATCGACATGGATACGCATGCGTGCGGCAGCCCGACCGCCGCTATGATCGAGCTGCAAGTCCACATCGGCCTGTTTGGCCAGCAGCGCTTGAAAGCGCATCAGCGCCGGGAGAATCCGTTGCCGATTGCCGCCCTCCAGGTAAAACGATAGCGAGGAATCGACAACAAGCTCCGCTGCCCCCCATTCCATGGAGGCAGGAACCGGCATCAAAGCGGTGGTTTCAATACTCGGCACGACCACCGATCCAGCCCCGGCATAGACGGGCCCCAAAATGACTAGCGACGACAGCGCAAGCGCAGCCGTCAGCAACCACCTTTTCCGATTTTGACTAAAAGGCAAGCACTACGACTCCCTGGCCAGGCTTCGCTTGAGGATGATGGCAATACCGAGTATGACCAGGCCCATCCAGAACAACAGCGGCTCGTAGAGTGAGATACCACGCATCCACACCATGCCGCGAATAAAATTACAGGACGAGGACAGGGAGAAAATGCAGCTCAGTGAATCCAGCATATTGCCGCCGGTCTGTTGAGCCAGAAAATAATTCACCACTCCCCACCAGACTACCGCGAGCAAGGTGACGACAATTCCCAGAACGAACAATACTTTTTGTAGTTTTACCGTGGTCATAGGTTTTCCCTAGCGAATCGATTCCTCAGGCAACTCTGTCTTGATGCCCAGATCCAGGGGCATGGTGTCCGGCCCGGCGCCGGTTTCTTTCAATACGCGGCGCAATTCTTTTTTCATCGCCAGCAGCGTCGCGACGTACCGCGGGTCGTCCACCAGGTTGTTCAGCTCCCGCGGGTCCGCTGCGAGATTGTACATTTCCGATTTGTGGCGCA
>JAUXCW010000096.1 GCA_030618705.1 Gammaproteobacteria bacterium
GAAGTGCTTGGTATCCTTGCCGTGGCTGTCATGGGCAAGAGCGGTTACGCTTATATCAAGAACCGCGTCTTCGGCTTCCTCAGGCAGTACGGACCTCCCGTTGAAGTCAGCCGCACGCGCTACACTATCGGCCTTGTGATGTTCGCTGTGCCTATTGTTTTCGCCTGGCTTGCGCCCTATGCGGCCGATCTGGTCCCTGGCTACCCGGGTAACGAGTTCACCTTTGCCATAGCCGGCGACCTGCTGTTGCTGCTTAGCCTGTTCGTCCTGGGCGGTGATTTTTGGGACAAGCTGCGCGCGTTGTTTATCCATGGGGCAAAGGTGGTACTTCCGAAAACGACAGGATGAGCGGATGGGGGCATCCTTCCTCGTAGACTCTTTATCGACCCCTGATCCCCCGGGAAGGAGTGCTCCAATGAAAAAAATCGCCGAATTTTTAAAAACAACAGCCCTGGGCGGCTTGCTGGTGGTTATACCACTGTCGGTATTCTATCTGCTGTTCGGTCAATTATTAGATGCGGTCATTGCCCTGGCCACGCCAATAGCGGATCTATTTCCGCCAGAGGTTTTTAATACCATAGATACACCTGTATTGCTTGCCATGCTATTGATACTGGGCGCGTCTTTTCTATTCGGCCTGGCTTTGCGTTCAGAGAACCTGACAAGCCTGGGGCGCTGGATAGAGCGCTCTCTACTGGATAAAATTCCTTTATACGGCCCGGTTAAAAGTATATCCAGGGGCCTGGCCGGAGCGAAAGAAGACAATGCCTTTAAGGTGGCACTCCTCGAATCCAGCGACGGCTCCAGGGAGCTGGTTTACGTGGTAGAAGACCAGGGCGATGGCTATGCCACGGTATTGGTTCCGTTGGCGCCTGCAGGTTTCAGTGGTCCGGTTAAATTGGTGCCTCAGAGCCTGTTAAGTAATATCGACGCCAGCCTGGGTGATGCCAGCCAGGTACTCGCTCACTGGGGAGTTGGCATGAAGCAACTGGCGGATAAGTCATAAGCAAGTCAGGTGCCTGCTGTTTAGACGGCCACCGGAGCGGCGATATGGGCCTGGGCCTGGTAGTCGACGACCTCGAAATCCTCGAAGCAATAGTCGTAGATAGAGGCGGGCCTGCGGTTCAGTCGCAGCTGTGGCAGCGGCCCCGGTCGGCGAGCCAGCTGGGTTTTTACCTGTTGCTCGTGGTTGGAGTAAATATGGCTGTCGCCGGTGCAGACGATAATTTCCCCGGGCTCGAGATCACACTGCTGCGCCAGCATGGTGGTTAGCAATGCGAGGCTGGCGATGTTATAGGGCAGGCCGAGGAAACTGTCGCTGCTGCGAATGAGCAATTGTGCCGAGAGCCTGCCCTGGGCGACATAGAACTGGTAGACCAGGTGGCAGGGCGGCAGCGCCATCTTGCCGTTTTTGACATTTTGCTGGGGGCTGGTGGTTTCGTCGGGCAGGTATTCGACATTCCATCCGTGAAACAGGATGCGCCGGCTGTCCGGGTTGCGCTTCAGGCAGTCGACGACGTAGTCGATCTGGTTGATGGTGCCGCCGTCCCGGGTCGGCCAGGCCGTCCACTGCGCGCCGTAAATGGGCCCCAGTTCGCCCTCGTCTGTCGCCCATTCGTCCCAGATCGAGACGCCGTTTTCCTTCAGCCAGCGGGTATTGGTATCCCCCCGGAGAAACCAGATCAGTTCGTTGGCGATGCTCTTGAAATGCAGCTTTTTGGTGGTCAACAGCGGGAAGCCCTGTCGCAGGTCGTGGCGAAACTGGCGGCCGAAGACGGAGCGCGTGCCGGTGCCGGTGCGGTCGCCTTTCTCGACGCCGTTGTCGAGGATATCCTGTAACAGGTCCAGATATTGTTGCATGATGTTTGTCGCTCCCGGGCGGTGAGGAGTTGATGAATTTACGGCGATAGTATAAAAGACTGTCACCCCGAAAAACCACGTATCAATGATAAGAGTTTTGGGGGCGGTATATCGTAAAGCCCCACCAACCATCCGGGAAACGCGTTATCAGGAGTAATCTCACTATGTTGAAACTGTTGTATCCGGGGCATTGCCCCGAAGTGACACCTCGCCGGCGATTGCAGCGGGTAGCGCGGTGAAGGTCTCGATGATAGCGGCCCTGTCCCGCAACCGGGTCATCGGTCGCGACAACGCGCTGCCCTGGCAGCTGTCCGAGGACCTGAAATACTTCAAGCGTGTGACCATGGGCAAGCCGATCTTGATGGGGCGAAAGACCTTCGAGTCCATCGGCCGGCCCCTACCGGGGCGAACCAATATCGTGCTGTCGAGGCAGCCGGGCTTCAAGCCGGAGGGCGTGTTGCTGGCCGCGGATCCGCAGCGGGCGCTTGCGCTTGCTCGTGAGGAGCAGGCGGAGGAGCTTATGGTGATCGGTGGCGAGGCGGTGTATCGGGAATTTCTACCGTTGGCGGAGCGCTTGTACCTGACCGAGGTGCAGGCAGAGGTGGAGGGCGATGCCTGGTTTCCGGACATCGATCCGGCGTACTGGCGGGAGGTGCGGCGCGAGGATTTTTCGGCCCGGGCTCCCAACCCCTACGACTACAGCTTTGTGGTATTGGAACGTCAAGATCGCGGCTAATGATTGTTAGTTATAGTGCATACTCACTTAATAGTGCCGCTTAAGCGTTGAGGTTATAAGCAGCCCGTTACATATATACTCGCAAGAGATAAGCTGTTAGATTGCGTGATAGGCACTCGAATAAATTGAGTGATTACCATTGATTAATAAAAATAACTGTTATTAAATTGACGGTCATTGCAAAGTAAGAAAGCTGCCCGCCCACGGGCACGATAAATAAGAATGCCGAATCAATAACGATCCAAGGAATGATGATTCCCATGAATATGCATCGATTAAAGACGCTCGCTACGGCAACAGCCCTGTGTGCAATTGCTGGCGCTGGACTATCAGCGGCGCAGGCCGACACATTGGAACAGGTATTCCGGGTCGGGGAAGCCAAGACCCAGGAGGCGCAGAAGTCACAAAAGCGAATAGACAAACTCGCCGGCGATACCCGGGATCGCCTGTCGGACTATAAACAGGTGCTCAAGCAGACGGAGGGCCTGAAGGTCTATATCAGCCGTCTCGACCGCCAGATCGAGGACCAGAACCGGCGCATCACCGATATCGAGGACTCTATCGTCCAGGTCACGGTCATGCAGCGGCAGATGCCCGCTGTTATCGAACGCATGATCGAATCCCTGGGTAACTTCGTCGCCCTCGACTATCCCTTTTACCAGGAGGAGCGTGAGCAGCGGCTGGAATTTTTAAACAACAACCTGTCTCGCTCCGACCTCAGCGTGGCAGAGAAATTTCGCCAGGTAATGGAAGCCTACAAGATAGAGACCGAGTACGGTCGCAAAATCAGCACCTATAAGGGCTCGGTCGAGGTCGAACCGGGTACCGAGCGGGAGGTGACCCTGCTACAGATCGGCCGCATCGCGCTGATGTACCAGACCACGGACGGCAAAATCTCCGGTGCCTGGGACTCCACGGCGCAGGCCTGGGTCCAGCTCGATAGCGGTCAATATAAAAATGCCATCAGGCAGGCAATACGGATTGCCGATAACCAGGCAGCCAAGGATATCCTGACTGTACCCGTCGCCGCACCGGAGGCCGTGAACTAATGAAAGCGCGCAAAACATCTTTTATTAAAAACGCAGTCCTTCTCGGCTGCGCACTCACTCTCCTGGCTGGCGGTGCCATGGCGGCGCAAGAGGCCAAATCACTGGACGAGCTGCTGAAGATAGTGAAGGAGGGCCGCTACGCGGAGAATAAAGACAACAAGGCGCGGGAAGCCAAATTCAGGCGTGACAAGGCCAAACAGGAGCAAATGCTCAAGCAGGCCAGGGCCGAGCGCACCAGGCTCGAAGCCGTGGCCGCGGAGAAAGAAAAGCAATTTGAAGATAACGAAAAAAATGTCGCCGCTGCCAGCCAGCGCTTGATCGAGCAGCAGGGTTCCCTCAAGGAACTGTTCGGTCACCTGACCACCGCCGCCGGGGATATGATTTCCGTGGTCGAGGTGTCGCCCATCAGCGCCCAGTTCCCCAATAGGGAGCAGTTCTTTGAAGAACTCATTTCCAAGAGCAGCAGCACGGACAAACTGCCGACCATGGGGGAAATCGAGCAACTCTGGTTCGAGATTCAGCGCGAGATGACCGAGAGCGGACGGGTGGCACGGTTTAACTCTGTGGTCATTATGCCCAACGGCGATGAGGTGGAAGAGGATGTGATTCGTGTCGGCAGCTTCAACCTGGCCAGTAGCGAGGGTGACTACCTCACCTTCACCGGCGACAAGTTGGAAAAGTTGCCTCGCCAGCCCGAAGGCCGTTACTTGAAATGGGCTAAATCACTGGCCGGTTCCTCCGAGGGCCTCAACAGCTTTGGCGTCGACCCCACCGGGCCGACGGGCGGTTCGCTGCTGTCCGCGTTGATCAACACGCCGACTCTCGATGAGCGTTGGCACCAGGGGGGCTACGTGGGCTATGCGATTACGGTCCTCGGTATTATCGCCATTATCATTGCCATCTGGCGCCTGTTCGCCCTCACCGCCGTTAGCGGCCGGGTGAGCGCACAATTGAAGAGCGACAAGGCCAATACCAACAACCCCCTCGGCCGGGTACTGGCCATCCACGAAGCCAACCCGACCATGGATACCGAGACCCTCGAGCTCAAGCTCAACGAGCAGGTGCTGAAGGAAATACCCCAGCTGGAGAAATACCAGGGCGCCTTGAAAATCATTGCGGCGGTCGCTCCCCTGATGGGTCTGCTGGGTACGGTTACCGGTATGATCATCACCTTCCAGGCGATTACCATCTACGGTGCGGGCGATCCCAAGGCGATGGCCAGCGGTATATCCAGCGCCCTGATCACCACGGTGCTAGGTCTGTTGGTGGCCATTCCCACGGTGCTTATGCATACCATGGTGGCCTCCCGATCCAAGCGTATCGTGCAGATTCTGGAGGAGCAGACCAGCGGTATTATCGCTGAGCACACCGAGGCGGAGCTGAGCAAGTAGGGGCCGGGTCATGTATTACGCCATCCTCGATTATCAAAGCCGCCTGATGCAGTTCATGGATTCCGGCGGCCCCGTGTTGTGGCTGATCGCCTTCCTGACCTTTTTGATGTGGACGGCGATCCTGGAGAGAATCTGGTACTTCCACAGCGGTCTGCGCCACGATGTGAGCAGTGCGGTCAATGCCTGGGAGGCCCGCAGTGAGCACAGCTCCTGGAATGCCGCCAATATACGGCGGCGGATGATTTCCCAGATAGGCATACAAATTCAGCAGAATATGTCGATGATCAAAACCATGGTTGCGTTGTGCCCCCTGCTGGGCTTGCTGGGAACGGTCACGGGTATGATCGACGTGTTCAATGTGCTGGCGGTAACCGGTGGTGGTGACGCCAAGGCGATGGCCGGCGGTGTATCCCGTGCCACCATCCCGACGATGGCCGGCATGGTGGCGGCTCTGTCCGGCGTATTCGCCAATACTTATATCGAGCGCCAGGCGCTCACCGAAACCCAGTTGTTGGAAGATCGGTTAACCAAGGACTTCGAGCAGGGGTAGGGCATGCGTCGCAATCGATCAATCGTCAGGCAGGCAGAGGAAGAGGGCGGTCAACAGATAGACCTGACACCCATGCTCGACGTCGTGTTCATCATGCTGATCTTTTTTATCGTTACCGCTTCTTTTATCAAGGAGGCGGGTATCGATGTAAAGCGTCCGGTGGCCGACACCCTCGAGAGCATCAAGAACCAGAAGATTTTTATCGCCATCAGTGAAGAGAACGATATCTGGATCGATAAGCAACAGGTCAAGCCGGTGTCAGTCAAAGGCGTTATCGAAAGAATGCGGGCGGAGTCCAAGGGCGCGGTGGTCATCCAGGCGGATGCAGCGTCCTTCGCAGAGACTTTTGCACTGATTTATGATGCTGCGCGGGATGCCGGTGTACCCCCGGAGCAGATACATGTTGCGACATTGGAAGAATAATCGCTTATGAGCGCGGCCAAGGCATTCAAGTTTTCTATCAGCGCGTTGCTGGCAGCGGCGGTGACGGTGGCGTTGTTCATTCTCATGTACACGCTGATCGCGATGAATAAAGTGAATATCGACGAAGACGGCGGCATCAAGATCGCCGATATTCAACTCGGTGATACCAAGATCGTGGAGCAACTCAAGGAGGTCAAACCGGACAAGCCGGAAGACCCGGAAGAGCCCCCGCCGGAAATGGAAACACCACAGAGCTCGACTTTCGACGTCGACACCTCAATTAGTGTCAGCTTTGCCCCCAAGGCGGATGTCAAGATCGGCATGAGTGGCCTGTCGGTCTCCGATGGCGAATACCTGCCCATAGTGAAGGTGGCACCGATCTATCCGAGGCGGGCGCAGACCCGGGGCATTCAGGGTTATTGCATCGTCGAGTACACGGTAACCAAAAACGGCTCCATCCGCGATCCGCAAGCCATCGATTGCCAACCCAAGGGGATGTTCGATTCGGCATCGGTCAAGGCATCGCTGAAGTTCAAGTACAAACCGCGGGTGGTCGATGGCGAGCCGATCGAGGTGCGCGGGGTTCGCAACAAGTTTACCTACACCCTGGAAGAGTAAAAGGGATAGCTGGCGGAATCTATGGCGACCAAGGTCTGGAACAATACGGTCAACTCTCTCTCCCGGGCGCTACTGTTCGGGGGAGTTATTGTCGTGACGCAGGCGGCGATGCAGGATGTACAAAACCAGCACGGCTGGTCTGTTAGCGTCTCCGGTGTGGCTATGGCGGCCGAGAAGAAAAAACCGCCGGAAAAAACCCGTAAGACGCCGGCGTTGCGCGCCGAGGTGTACGAAAAACTGGCCGAGGCCCAGGAGCTTTCCGAGGAGGGTGATATCAACGGCGCGGTCAGTGTGCTCAACGCCCTGCGTGACTCCCAGGGCAAGCGTGCATTGAACAGCTACGAGCTGGCCAATATGTACAACTTCTACGCCTTTATCTACTTCCAGCAAGAGCAGTACCCCAAGGCCATCCAGGCCTATAAAAATGTACTCAAGCAGCCCGACCTGCCCATCGCCATGGAGGTCGGCACAAATTATTCGCTGGCACAGTTGTATTTTGTCACCGAGGATTACGGCAAGGCCATAGGCGCACTCAATGCCTGGTTCAAGGTCGCGGAAAACCCGCAACCCGACGCCTACGTATTGCTCGCCCAGGCCTACTACCAGAACAAGCAATACGACAAGTCACTGGCCAATGTCGAAAAGGCCATGCGCCTGGCCAAAGAGAAGGGCAAGCAGCCCAAGGAAAACTGGTTCCTGTTGCAACGGGTGCTGTATTACGACAAGGGTGATATGAAGAAGGTCGCCTGGGTGCTCGAAGAGTTGCTGCGTCGCTGGCCGAAAAAAGAGTACTGGACCCAGGCATCGGGTATCTATGGCGAGCTGAAAAATGAAAAGCGACAGCTGGTCGCGCTGGATACTGCCTACACCGCCGGTATGCTGAGCCGCGAGCAGGAATTGCTCAATATGGCCTACCTCTACCTTGGCACCGATACGCCTTACCGAGCGGCGAAGGTCATGGAAAAAGGCCTGAACAACGAAAGCATCAAGAAAACCTCGAAGAACTACGAGCTGCTGGGCAACTCGCTGCGGGCTGCCCAGGAGATCGACCGGGCCATTCCCGCCATGGCCAAGGCGGCGGAACTTTCCGATGCCGGTGAGCTCTGGTCCAGGCTGGCCAGCGTCTACCTCGACAACGACGATTACGTCAGTGCCGCAAAAGCAGCGCAAACCGCCCTGAAAAAGGGCAAATTGAGACGCCCCGACAATACCCGCATCGTACTCGGCATGGCCCTGTTCAACCTCGACCGCCTGCCCGAGGCGCGCAAGCAGTTTGTCAAGGCGGCCAAGGATAAGCGCAGCAAAAAAATGGCCAAGGACTGGATCAAGTATCTCGACAACGAGCTGGAGCGGCGGGAGTCACTCAAGGATGGCTTGAGTTAGTGGCCGTCCGGAATCGCTGCATTCTGGTATAAAGGGCACGTATCCTCGCGCAGGCGGGGATCTCTTCCCGATTGGGCCGGTCTCGCTTAGCCCAGCATATCCACATCACGCACCGCACCCTTATCGGCACTGGTGGCCATTTTGGCATAGGCCTTCAGCGCGGGGGATACCTTGCGCGGGCGCTCCACCCGTGGCTGCCAGGCTTTAGCGCCGAGGGCCTCCATGGCTTTGCGTCGCTGTAGCAGCTCCTCGTCAGACAGCGCAACGGAGATACTTCGCGCCGGGATGTCGATGCGGATCAGGTCGCCGTCCTCCACCAGGCCGATGGCGCCACCGGCGGCGGCTTCCGGCGAGGCGTGGCCGATTGACAGGCCGGAGGTGCCACCGGAAAAACGGCCGTCGGTGAGCAGGGCGCAATCCTTGCCCAGCCCGAGGGATTTGAGATAGCTGGTGGGGTAGAGCATTTCCTGCATGCCCGGGCCGCCTTTTGGACCCTCGTAGCGAACGATGACCACATCGCCTGCCCGTACCCGGCCCTCCAGGATGTCTTCCACCGCGTCCTCCTGGCTCTCGCAGATATGCGCCGGCCCCTCGAAGATCCAGTTCGACTCATCGACGCCGGAGGTTTTCACCACGCAGCCGTCCCCGGCGATATTGCCATAGAGAACGGCGAGTCCACCTTCCTGGCTATAGGCCGACTCGATGGCGCGTATGCAGCCGTGATTGCGGTCCGTGTCGAGGCTGGGCCATCGCGTGCTCTGGCTGAACGCCTCGGTGGTCGGGATGCCGCCGGGGCCCGCCTTGAAAAAGGTCCGCACCTCATCGCTATCGGTGACCATGATGTCCCACTGATCGAGTGCTTGTTTTAATGTGGGGCTGTGTACCGTGGGAAGCTGGTCGTGGAGCAGGCCCGCGCGATTGAGCTCACCTAAAATGCCCATGATGCCACCGGCGCGGTGCACATCCTCCATGTGGTACTCGGGGGTGTTAGGCGCGACCTTGCACAACTGCGGCACCGAGCGAGACAGGCGATCGATGTCGTGCAGGGTGAAATCCAGCCCGGCCTCCTGGGCGGCGGCCAACAGGTGCAAAATGGTATTGGTGGAACCGCCCATGGCGATATCGACGCTCATCGCGTTCTCGAAGGCCTCGAAACCGGCGATGTTGCGGGGCAGCGCGGATTCATCATCCTGCTCGTAATAGCGCCGTGCCAGCTCGACAATAGTGCGGCCTGCACGCAGGAATAACTGTTCGCGATCGCTATGGGTGGCGAGCATCGAACCGTTGCCCGGCAGCGATAAGCCCAGCGCTTCGGTCAGGCAGTTCATCGAGTTGGCGGTGAACATGCCCGAACAGGAGCCGCAGGTCGGGCAGGCCGAGCGCTCGTACTCCAGCACGGTTTCGTCCTCGGCCTTTGCATCTGCCGCGATAATCATGGCATCGATCAGATCCAGCTTGTGCTCCGACAGTTTGCTTTTACCGGCTTCCATGGGGCCGCCGGAGACAAAGATAACCGGGATATTCAGCCGCAGTGCCGCCATCAACATGCCGGGGGTTATCTTGTCGCAATTGGAGATGCAGACAAGGGCATCGGCACAGTGGGCGTTGACCATATATTCGATGGAGTCGGCGATGATGTCCCGGGAGGGCAGGCTGTAGAGCATGCCGTCATGGCCCATGGCTATGCCGTCATCCACGGCGATAGTATTGAACTCCTTGCCCACCCCGCCGGCGCGTTCGATTTCCCGGCACACCAACTGGCCCAGATCCTTGAGGTGGACATGGCCCGGTACGAACTGGGTAAAGGAGTTGGCGACAGCGATGATGGGCTTTTCGAAGTCCTCATCTGTCATCCCGGTGGCGCGCCACAGGGCCCTGGCCCCGGCCATATTGCGCCCGGCGGTGGTGGTGCGTGATCGATACTGGGGCATGCTGGCTCCTGGGCTCTATCGCTTGCGGTAAAAGGGCGAGCGAGTATAGCAAAAAGTCCCCATTCCTGCCGTTATTGCTGGTTTGGCGGGCGGGCCGGGCCGGGGATCTGACGCTGCCGGCAGGGGCCGGGTTCAATTCTTGCGTAGATAGCGCATACAAACTATCATCAAATGATGACGATAATGGTGCCTTCAAGCAGGAGAGCTTGCCCATGAGAACTACCTTGAATATCGATGACCAATTGCTGGCCGAGGCCCAGCGGATTAGCGGTATGACCGAAAAAACCGCGCTGGTTCGTGAGGGCTTGCGTGCCCTGATCGAGCGTGAAAGTGCCCGCCGGCTGGCAAAATTAGCTGGTAGTGAGCCGCAGCTGGAACACGTTTCTCGCCGGCAATCCAATCTCGCATGATCCTGGTTGATACCTCGGTCTGGATCGATCACCTTCGCCGTGGAGAGGAAAATCTGACGACATTGTTGAATGGTAGCCAGGTGCTGGTGCATCCCCTCGTGTTAGGGGAATTGGCATGTAGCAATCTGGCAAACAGGGATAAAGTACTTGGATTGCTCAATAATCTGCCCCGACCCCCGGTCGCCACGGATAATGAAGTGTTGATGTATATCGAACAGCACACGCTGATGGGGCAAGGTATTGGCTATATAGATGTGCATTTGCTGGCCTCCGTGGCGCTTGAGGGTACTGCCCGCCTGTGGACACGGGACAAGCGACTGCGCACCGTGGCCAAAGCGCTGTTACTGGCTGC
>JAUXCW010000330.1 GCA_030618705.1 Gammaproteobacteria bacterium
TATCGTTGGCGACGGTGAGTTGCTCCAGCTTGAAACTGGGGTCACCGTTTTCCCGCCGCGGCCAGTTGATTCCCTCAGGTCGCAGCGCGTAACACATGCGCACCACATCGATCAGGTCCCAGCGTGAATTCCCATGCTGCCACTCGCGGCCATAGGGTTCGAAGAAATTCCGGTACAGGGTGTAGCGCGTCACCTCGTCATCGAAGCGGATGCTGTTATAGCCCACGCCGCAGGTATAGGAGTGTGACAATTCCGCATGGATGCGCTTGATGAACTCGGCTTCGACGAGCCCCTGTTCTAGCGCGTGTTGCGGTGTGATGCCGGTAATCAGGCAGGCCTGGGGATGGGGCAGGTAGTCGGGTGCCGGTTTACAGTAGAGCTCCAGCGGCTTGCCGACGATATTCAGCGCTTCGTCTGTACGAATACCGGCAAACTGCACGGGCCTGTCCCTGGCGGGATCGACGCCAGTGGTTTCGTAATCGTGCCAGTAGAGTGTATTCATTGGGCGCCGATGATAGCCGCTATGCCACGTCGGCTACAATAGAAAAACAGCGTTTAAACCCCTCCCCCGGTAGCGGAACGACTCACCTGTGGTCAAAGGCTACTGACATCGATGAGCTGTTCTTCTATCCGCTGCCGCCAGATTCTCGGCCCGCTCTCGTGTACTGACTGCCCCTGGCTGTCCACCGCCACAGTGACCGGCATATCCACGACATCAAATTCGTAGATCGCCTCCATACCCAATTCCGGGAAAGCGATGACCTCCGCCGCCTTGATTGCCTTGGAAACCAGGTAGGCGGCGCCCCCCACCGCCATCAGGTAAACCGCGCCGTATTCCTTGATAGCCTCGATCGCGAGAGGGCCACGCTCGGCCTTACCTATCATACCCTGCAGCCCGGTTTGCTCGAGCAGGGTGCCGGTAAACTTGTCCATACGGGTCGCCGTGGTCGGTCCCGCGGGGCCGACGACCTCATCGCCGACGGGGTCCACCGGACCCACGTAATAGATAAAGCGGCCCTTGAGGTCCACCGGCAGGGTTTCACCCCGGGCCAGCATATCGACCATTTTCTTGTGGGCCGCATCGCGACCGGTCAGCATCTTGCCCGACAACAGCAGGGTATCACCGGGCTGCCAGCTTTGCGTTTCCTCGGCCGTTACCGTGTCGAGGTTGACCCGGCGCACGCTATCCCCGGGCTGCCAACTGATATCCGGCCAGTCTTCGAGGGAGGGAGGAACCAATTCGGCGGGACCGGAACCGTCGAGCGTGAAGTGCACGTGGCGGGTGGCTGCGCAGTTGGGAATAAGCGCCACCGGTTTATTGGCCGCGTGGGTCGGATAGTCTTTTACCTTGACGTCCATCACCGTGGTCAGGCCGCCGAGACCCTGGGCGCCGATACCCAGGCGATTGATTTTGTCATGGAGTTCGAGGCGCAATTCCTCGGCGCGGTTTTGCGCACCCCGCCGCTGCAGGTCATGGATATCGATGGGCTGCATCAGAGCCTCTTTGGCCAGTTGCATCGCCTTTTCAGCGGTACCACCAATGCCCACACCGAGCATACCCGGGGGGCACCAGCCCGCTCCCATGGTCGGCACCACGCTCAGAACCCAGTCCACCACCGAGTCCGAGGGATTCAACATGGCGAATTTGGACTTGGCCTCACTGCCGCCGCCCTTGGCCGCGACATCGATATCGAGCTTATCGCCGGCGACCAGCTCATAGTGAATCACCGCCGGCGTGTTATCTTTGGTGTTGGTGCGCGCGCCATCGGGGTCGCTGAGTATGGAGGCGCGAAGCACGTTGTCGGGATTCAGGTAGGCGCGCCGCACACCCTCGTTGATCATCTCCGTCACCGTCATATCCGCATCCCATTGTACGTCCATACCCACCCGGATAAACACGGTGACAATGCCGGTATCCTGACAGATCGGGCGGTGACCCTGGGCGCACATGCGGGAGTTGACCAGGATCTGTGCGATCGCGTCCCGTGCCGCCTCGGACTGCTCCTTGTTATAGGCTTCCTCCATCGCCCGGATAAAATCAACGGGGTGATAATAGGAGATATATTGCAGCGCGTCGGCAATACTGTCGATAAGGTCGTCCTGGCGAATAACTGTCATGCCCTTTACTCCTAAGGTGTTTGCAGGGCATTGACTGAGCCCTGTAAATCCAGCAATTTTCGATTCATCTGGGTGCGATAGCCGTTGAAGGAATCGACCCACTCCTCGTTGTCGGCAACCCGCTTTTTCAGCCCAGTGGTGGACTTGTTGATGCCGCTTACCAGATCGCGCATTTCTTCGAGGGATTTCTCCTGCGCGACCACCTGCTCTCTCAACACGCTGAGCTCCGCCGCGACCTGGCTGGAAGCCTCGAGCTGGTCCTCCATCACCGTGAGGGCCAATGTGCTCTGCGATAAGCCTTCGCTCAACTGGCCGTCCTTCTCGCTCAGCTTCTTGAGTTCCGCCTGCATGGTCTCGATATCCTTGCCGTGCTGGGCCAGGTCCTGCTTGGCGCGCTTCCAGACATTGTCCCAGAGCTTGCGAATCTCGGTGTCCATATCCTTGAGTTTGACCTGAAGCGCCACACTGGACTGGCTCATGCTCTCATCGGTGACCGAAAGTTTTTGCTCCAGCACCAGCAAGCGGCCCGATGCATCGGCCAGTTGTCGCCTCGAGCTCTGCAGCTGCTGGTTCAGCAGGTAAGTCCATGCAGCAAGCGCCGCCACCGCCATCAGGCAGAGCAATACCAGCAACCAACCACCGGAGCTTTCCTTGCGAGGCTTTTTCGCCGGCTTATTGGACTTGCCACGCCCCCCGGAACCCTGCTGGCGCAGGGCGATATCTTCGTGGTCGGGTTTCAACGCGGGAATCGCGTCCAGCGTATTTTGATCTGAAGCCATGGGGCCAGTTTCTCCAAAAGCGGTGGGGGGAATTTTACACCCTTCGTTTGCCACAGCGCGAATTTAATCGCGCCAGGCCGAATACGCTACCAGGCTGAGCGCCGGCAACGGGGGTGGAATTTGCGACCCGCTTCTGGTAGTTTGCTCTCGCGCCCGCGCAGATGCTTTAAAAACCCCGGTAAATTAGGAGTAGCACGACCATGTCATTTGAATTACCTCCCCTGCCCTACGCCAAGGATGCCCTGGAGCCGCATATTTCCGCGGAAACCCTGAAGTTTCACTATGGCAAGCATCACCAGACCTACGTCGACAAACTCAACGGCCTGGTACCCGGCACCGAATTCGAGGGAAAGTCCCTGGAAAAGATCGTTCGCGGCTCCGCCGGGGGCATCTTCAATAATGCGGCCCAGGTGTGGAACCACAGCTTCTACTGGAATTGCCTCAGCCCCTCCGGCGGCGGCAAGCCCAGCGGCGCTATCTCCGATGCCATCAACAGCACCTTTGGCTCCTTCGAGCAGTTTCAGCAGGACTTTACCAACAGCGCCATCAATAACTTCGGCTCTGGCTGGACCTGGCTGGTAAAACAGGCCGACGGCTCGATCGCCATAGTCAACACCAGCAATGCGGCCACACCGCTGACTGAAAAAGGCGTCACCCCGCTGCTCACCGCAGACGTATGGGAGCACGCCTACTATATCGATTATCGCAACGCCCGGCCCAAGTACATGGAGGCCTTCTGGGC
>JAUXCW010000343.1 GCA_030618705.1 Gammaproteobacteria bacterium
TAGGCCATCGATAGCCAATAGCGCCGACCGCGACAGTCGGCAAAACACAGCGGTAGCAGCAGTGCCACCAGACCGAGTTGGGCGGGGCCGAACAGGCCCTTGGCCATAAACGCCATACCGGCGCCGGTACCAAGCAGTGCTCCCGCTTTTAGCGGTGCCCGGTGGGCGACAAACAGACCGGCAATGGCCAGGCTGAATCCGGCCAACAGGGCAACATCGGTAATCAGCCGATGATACACCTCCCAGATACCGAGGCAGCCGATGAACAACAGCACGGCCACCACCCCGGACTGGCGGTCACCACCTTTGCGTGCCGCGTATGCGAGTGCGGAAACCGTCACCAGCAAATACAGGATATTGATCAGCCGTGCGCCATCGTACAAGGGCAGCACTGACTCAAACAGCACCGCGGTGGCAGCGGCACTGACATAGTACAGCGGCGGCTTCTCCAGAAACGGCAAACCGCCGACCCGCGGCACCACCACGTCGCCGCTGCTGATCACGTTGTAGATCAGGGAGAAGGTATAGGCCTCATCATTCCAGGGCGCATGTCCCACCATATAGGGGACGAGCCAGAGCGCCAGCACTAGCAGGCCGTAGATAGTGGCGGGGTGGCGGGGGGGCGACTGCATGGGGTTCATTTAGTAGCGCATGTTGTCGAGCGCCTGCAAATCAGCCGCGCGAACGCGACACCGGCCAGCTCACCAACACCACGCCGAGCACGATAAAGCCGATACCGGCGGTGTGCCGCGTGGTCGCCAGCTCACCCAGTGCCGGCACCGAGGTTGCCGCCACATAGACCAGCACATAGCTCAGGCTAAGAACAGGATAGGCCATGCTCAGGGGCAGGTAGCCGAGGACTTTTATCCACAACAACAGCGAGGCAAAATAGCACACCAGGCCCAGCGCGAGCCAGGCCATATACGGCTGGGCCAACACTGACCAGTCGGCTAGTTCCGCCACCGTCAGCGAGGGCACACGGGACATGCCGAGCTTGAGGGACAACTGGGCAACCGTTACCAGCATGACGCTGGCCAGGGCCAGCACATAGCCCCGCACTGCGGGCCGCCCGCTCACGCTTGCGCCCCGGTCATCATCACCACCCCGGCCAGGATGCTCAGCACACCGAGCCAGCGAATGGAGGGAACGACCTCGTGAAAACGCCAGCGGGCCAGCAGCATCATGGCGATATAGTTCACCGCCAACAGCGGGTAGGCAACACTGACATCCAACCGTTGCAGCGCCAGCAGCCAGAACAACATGGCCACCCCGAGACAGAGCAGTGCGGCTACCACGCGGCGGTCCAGCAATAGCGCGAGGTAATCCACCGGGCTGCGGGCAGAGGCTGAGGCGAGTAATTCATCCGCCGCCAGTTTCTGGTAGTACTGACCGAGCACCGTAAACAGGATTGTCAGCGCCACCCAGGTATAGGCCAGTATCACGCTCAAGCCGCCCCTTGCCAGCTCACCCAGCCCTCGCGGCCGGGCATTTGCCTTGGCTGGATTCGATCGCGGGGCAGGGAAGCGATGTCCACACCCTGCAATAGTTCGCAGAGCGGCCGGAAACGAATACCCCTCGCCGCGGCCAGGGACAGCAGCCGGTCGAATAATTCGACCCGGGCAATGCCCTCGACCTCGGCATGGATGGTGTAGACATTGAGTGCGTCGGGTTTTATGCCGTCGAGGATACGCTCGTTGAACACGCTGTCATCGACGCCGTCGATGCCGATGATTTCGTCATAGGTCGGCAGGGTCACCGGCACCTGTGGCGCCATTTCCGCCCCGCTCACCACCGGGATAAAAATGCTGTCGCCGCGACAGTCGCTGTTGTAGTCAAAACCGAGCGCCTGCTTCACCTCGATGGTCGATTCGGTGGCGCGCCAACCGGCCACCGCCGTGGTGCGAATCGGCTGGCCGAGCAGGCCGGAAAGAGCATCGCAACCGCGACTGATGGACCGCTCCATGTCCTCCGGGCTCATTTGCTCCACCCGCGTTTGCCATCGGTGGTGATCCCAGGCGTGAAAACCGATTTCATGGCCGTGCTGCGCGGCCGCGATGATCGCATCACCGGCCTTGTCGGCGATAATCGGCCCGGGCCAGAAGGTGCCCCGCAACAGAATATCCAGGCCGTAGAGGCTGGCGGCATTGGAGCGCAGCATTTTCCATAAAAAGCCCGGTTTGAGCAGGCGCCACAAATGACGCCCCATATTGTCCGGGCCGACGGAAAAATAAAACGTCCCCGCCACACCGTGCTTTTCCAGCACTCGCAGCAGACCGGGCACGCCCAGTCTTGTGCCTCGCAGGGTATCGACATCGATGCGCAGGCCGACATCGATCGGGGCGGGCGCGGCAGTCACCGGGCCTGGTTTTCCAGCGCCGACTGGAGGAAGAAATCCAGGGTTTCCGCCACGCTCTGCTCGACGGAAATCACCGGCTGCCAATCGATATAGCGCTTGGCATTGCGAATGCTGGGTCGTCGGTGCTGGACATCCTGGTAGCCCTCCCCATAGTAGGAGGCACTTTCAATTTTGCTGAAACCGGCAAAGGGCGGAAACCGGTCGCGCAGGGGGTGGGCCTCGAAGGTCGCCAGCAGGATATTGGCCAGCTCCTCGATACTGGCCTCGTTGTCGGGGTTGCCGATATTGATGATCTTGCCGTCGCAGCGACCGCCCTCATTGTCGATAATGCGATAGAGCGCCTCGATACCCTCGGAGATATCGGTGAAACAGCGCTTCTGCCTGCCGCCGTCGATAAGTTTGATCGGCGTGCCCTCGACCAGGTTGAGAATCAGCTGGGTAATGGCCCGGGAGCTGCCGATGCGCGCCGAATCCAGGCTGTCCAGGCGCGGCCCCACCCAGTTGAAGGGCCGGAACAGGGTAAATTCCAGGCCGTGTTTATCGCCGTAGGCCCAGATCACCCGATCCAGCAATTGCTTGCTCGCGGAGTATATCCAGCGCTGCTTGTTGATCGGCCCCAGCACCAGGTTGGAGCTGTCCTCGTCGAAGAAGGGCTCCTCGCACATGCCGTACACCTCCGAGGTGGAGGGAAAGATCACCCGCTTATGGTACTTTACGCAGAGCTTGATAATGCTGAGGTTTTCTTCGAAATCAAGCTCGAACACCCGCAGCGGATTACGGGTGTACTCGATCGGCGTGGCGATCGCCACCAGCGGCAGGATCACATCACACTTCACGATGTGGTATTCCAGCCACTCGCCGTGGATGCTGATATCGCCCTCGATAAAATGAAAACCCTCGTGGTGTAACAGGCGATCGATGGCGCTGGAAGAGATATCCATGCCGTAGACCTCGAACTTGCCGCTGCGCAACAGACGTTCTGTCAGGTGATTGCCGATAAAGCCGTTGACCCCGAGAATCAAAACCTTGCGGCGCTTTTTCGCATTGATGACCGCTGATGCCCGAGGCCCCAATCGCATGCCCGCGACCAAGGCCAGTTCCTTCGCCAGCTGCGGGCCGTTCAGGTACAGGCCGCCCTCGCCCTGGCCGTATAACACCTCCAGTGCACCGTCGCCGCATGCGAT
>JAUXCW010000263.1 GCA_030618705.1 Gammaproteobacteria bacterium
TCCACGTCGACCACGACTTCCCGCTCCATCCAGTCGCGGCCGACCAGAAGCTTGTACTTCATTTTGCTGCGATCGCGCAAATTGACCTCAATCGTCTTGTTTATGGTCTCCCAGCCCACTCGCATCGGAACCTTGTATCGGCGCTCTATGCCCTGGGAATTTTTAATGGTGGTCACCTCCTTGATAACCGCGGATGAACGCCACTGCTTGCCGTGTTCGTTCTCAAGGGTGAAATGCACCGTCTTGCCGATATTCTCCTTCATATCTTCGGATTCACCCTCCACCTCCAGGTCTATCGCATTGACCGAGGTGGTTGCGGCGCCGGTATCGATACGGGCGAGAAACTCAGCCTGGTCGTCGATGATAAACTCGGCGGTTTCGCCGATGACCTTTTTATGGCGTTCTATTTCCTCGAGCGCCAACGCGGGGTGAACAACGATACCGAGAAACAAAACCGTGATAAGCGGCTTGAACATTCCCGAGAACCTCCTTATTTGGTAAAAATTAGCTGCGAGAAAGGAATCTTACGCAAGGGCCGCGTCAATGTATACTGGATCATGATGCAAATAAATTGCTTAAAAATTGTCGGCTTCGTTTTGCTCGGGTTCGCTCCCGGCTTGTCCGCGGAGATCTACCAGTGGGTAGATGAAGACGGCCTGGTTCACTACGGCGACAGCGACAGCAAACCCGATGATGCGCAAAAAACCGAGCTCGGTCCCGTCAATACCGTCGAAGCGCCAACGCCAATCCCGCAACAATCATCGCCGCAACCCGCTCCTGAGCCGCAAAAGCCCCCCACCCCGGTGATGACCGCATCAAACTGGGCGGCCGAGCACTGCCAGACAAGAACCAGGATACTCTATACCGAGCGGCCGTTTATTCCCTGCGCCCCAACCGATGAAGTGACGGTATATCTTTGCACCCGCGAACCACCACGGAAGTTCCGCAATTATTTTGGCCGTCAATACCGTTTCCAGGATCGGGAATCCGAATGCGGCCCCGAGGTCTACGAGGGGGAGATTCTGTATATCAAAAAATAGTCGCCGTCTGCTAATAATGGGGCGGTGGAATATCCTGCGAGTCGTCGCCACCCACCGTCGACTGCAATTCCCTGTACCGCTGCAACAAGTGCTCGTATTTACGTTCAAGGTCGTCAAATTGTTTTTGCTGGCGATAAACGACCTCGTTCAGTTCACTCACCGCCTTCTCCTGGTGGGCCAGTTTGGCCTCGATCATCTCCAGCCGATCACTATCCTTCAAGGCGTCCCACCTCCTGCGGGGCTGTAGCTCTCGCACTCCCGGGCAACCCTCATCCACTGCAGGAAGTCCCCCGCGGAGGAACTGTTCTCGGCGGGAGCCCAGGCGGCAAAATCCGCTTCTGCCGTCGGGATATATGCCCCTTCCTTGATTTCCAGCGCCAGTGTCCCCGCCTGTCGACAAAGATAAGCATGCCAGACCCCCGGCGGGACTTCCACCGCTCGCGCTCCGTCTGCACGCATCGCAACTCGCTGCTGCAGCGCGCCAGACTCGTCGAACAACAGCAGGTCGATCTCACCTTCGAGGACGACAAAAAACTCCCATTTGTGACTGTGCGGGTGGCGGTGGGGCCGCATATACGTATCCGGCTCTGTGGCAACAAACAGCCGCTGCACCGGGGCATCGAGGGACTCGTGTATGTTCAGGTGGGTTCTGCGACGGTCCGCCGCTGCTGCATTTTGCTTCAGCTCCGACAACTCCTGCGCCGTGATTATTCTAGTCCTATAGCTCATGTGTCCTCATTTCAATAGTTAGTGCGCATCCGGAAACTCTATTCTATTGAAAGACAGGGAATATTTCGAGCCAGGCAAAACACCTCTTCCCGGACGGGTACTAAGTAGGTATTGTACCCTGAAAGGGTGTTGTATCACCGCCTGGAACGTTGAAGGGCAGGCAAGAAAAGGGACGGAATTCCGTCTTGTACTCAAAATGACATCACCAGACGACCAAAACAATGCACTATGTATCGACGATCAACGGATTCGTCGCGCTGACTGTATGCACTGCGCAATTCGCAACAGGATGTTATTTGCAGATCTGGACTTGCAGTCTGTCAGCTTCCTGCTGGAAGCGGTAAGCAATAAAACCTATCAGACCGGAGAGTTCGTTTATCGCCAGGGCGAGCCTTCCGCTGCCCTATTCTCCGTGCGCAAGGGCCTGGTCAAACTTTCCATGCTGTCCCGGGACGGAGACACGCGCATTGTGCGTCTACTCGGCCCAGGAGCCGCTTTCGGGCTCGAGGCACTGCTCGATCAAGCCTATCATCACACTGCAGAGCCCATCTCGGAAGTCGATCTTTGCCGTATTCCAGCCACGACCATGAACCAGATCGCGCGGCAACAACCGCAGATTCACCAACGACTGATGGAGCAGTGGCAGCGGCATATTGATCTGGCAGACAATCATCTGCTCAATCTTTCTACCGGGTCTATCAAGGACCGGGTTATCAGGCTGCTCTCGTTGCTCGACGATATTTGCAAGCGTGGTAACACACCGCTTTTACTTCCCGCCAATCAAGACTGCGCCGCCATGACTGGCGCGCGAATCGAGACAGTCAGCCGTATTATGGCCGAACTCAAACGTGCCGACGCGCTAAGGCGAGGAAAGGATGGCGAGTGGCAGTTCCATCCGAAGACAGAGCAAGACAAACATACCGGGCCAAAACCGGACTGAAGAAGCTCAACCCAAATCAAGGTTCAACTATCAAACTGTCCCTTGCAAGCAACTCCGGTACCGGCGACTGCTGCTGGTACATTATTCTCATCCGGTCTGACTTTTCACCACGATGAGCCATCGCCGCTATAAAGGTGGGGCGGATACTCTGGTACCAAAGCCGCGCCTCGACAGACAAACGACCCGACGCGCTATTGGGGAGGGCGATACGGAAGTGAACCGTGTCACTACCACTGCCCTGAATGCCTGCCGCCCTGTTGAAATCGCTGTCTACCTGGGCGGTTCCTGCGATTGAGGTCGCTGAATCGTAGTTGGCGCTCAATGTAGAGAAGCCCGCTGGAGGGATGCGGTTGTCTTTCAGGTAGCTGGCTCCATACAACAGGCTATAGGTAATATGCCGGTTGGTATCCGCCATCACCGCCTCGTAAATCGCAACCTGCTGCGGATTGGTAATTTCCTTTCTGTGGGGTTCATAGCAGGAACTGCTGATAAAGTCCCGGTCTTTGCTCGTATCAAGACAGGATTGGGCCAGATGATGGCTGTCAACGGCCAGGTAACCGCTACCGTCCGGCTTGCCGGACTCGAACAACACCTGCCCCAGGGCATCGCTTACGGTGAGTTGCAGCCACATGCGGCGACTCGGATAACCGGTCGGTAGTTTGTGGCCGGTGTTGTTACTGATGCGAACCGTTAGTTGTAGTTCATTCTGATCCTTGGACAGCGATGCCAGGGTGATATCTGCGGCCTGGCTGAGCAAGGATCGTCCGTTATTAATCGCTGCATCAAAACCCGCCTCGGTGGTGCTGGCTTCAATGCCCAACTCCCTGCGCCAGGTTTTAAGCAGGCCCAACACGTAGGTATTGCCACCCGCCATGCTATGCATGGCAAATGGGCTGCGCTGTGGCCAGAAAGGGTGGGACGCCCCGGAGCGGGCGACCGCGATGGCGGTCTGGTACCCATCCGGACGCTGCATATGACAGTCCTGGCAGCTGCGATCATCGGCACCACCATCGTCAAAACGACTATTGAGCCATTCCGAGTAGGCGGACTGTTCCCTGAACATCGTCACGGGTTCAGCGGGATGCCCGGTATTGATATCAAATGTTGGCGTATCCAGGTCATGGCAACTCCCGCAGTGCTCTGATGAGCTGATATAGCCTGAGTGTTTGACACGGTAATCCGTGTTGTTTTGCATGGGGCGACTTAGCGGGTTTTCATAGGGCCCGTAGATAGTCCTGGCGTTATCATCTCCCGCCGCTGAAACCTTGTAATTACCTGATCCCGGCTCATCCGTTCCCTCATCCACCATCTGATGGCACAAGGTGCAGCTGATGCCCTCACGTGCGTGATTTTCCATACGGGCTGTGTCAATGCGATAACAATCGCCGCTCAGTGGGCAGTCGGTGCTGGAGAGACCCTGCCCGGTACTGTGGGCATGGTCATGGGCCATAGGAGAGTGGCAGCCAAGGCATTTATCCTCGATATCTCCCGCATAATTGGGAAACTCCATAGTTTGATCTTCCACCGCCGCCTGAAAATACGGATCATTCCAGGCCTGGGCCATCATGGAGTACTGCCAACCGGCCATGGGACTGATATCGACGCCAGATGCTGTTTGCGGCAGACGCATAACCCCGCTACCGTCGTTGGAAGCGCGATGGCAACTGCCGCAACTGGCGGCATTGGCATAAACGCCTACCGGATGCCAGAGCGGGTCGAATTCCGTCTCGAGCACCATGACCAGCTCATCGTCTTCGCCATCGGTCTGTTCGGGCACTGAATTGCCGGCCTCTCCAGCGACGCTGCTCGAATCCGACGACGAACCTCCGCCGCCACAGCCACTCAGCATCACCCCGTAGATGGCTAAAAAAATCAACCAACTCAATCGTCTTTTCATCTGAGACCTCTCCACACTGGCAGCGAGTGTAACCCACCGTTTGGCGCGTGGAATTGATAATTCTCAAGTTGGTTGCCGCAGAGCGCATTAACATGACCCAGCGCAAAGTCCCGTGTTGCCT
>JAUXCW010000069.1 GCA_030618705.1 Gammaproteobacteria bacterium
ACTAACTATTTAACTATGTGAGAGGCAGAAAAAGCAATGCACCTCAATTTAACTGAAGAACAACAAATGATACAGGACAGTGCCCGGGGATTTCTCGAGGATTCATGTCCACTTGATAAAATACGTGAATGGGAGTCGCTTCCTGAGGGCTGGCCTAGTCATATGTGGCCGCAGATGGTAGATATGGGTTGGACTGGCATTGTCTATCCCGAAGCGTATGGCGGCATGGAACTCTCAAATGTCGATGCGACGTTATTAATGCGAGAAATGGGGCGTGCGGCGTTGTCTACCCCTTTTCTTTCTACGGTACTTTTGAGTGGAAGAGCCATTCTTGAGGGCGGTAGTGATAAGCAGAAAGACGCTATTTTACCGCAAATTGTTGCTGGCGAATTGCAGGTGTCGTTTGCTTTAGGTGATACCAGTACTTTTCCGAATGCTGCATCTGTGAAAACCACAGCACGAGCTGAAGATGGCGGCTATGTACTTAATGGCACTAAAAACTTTGTCGAATTTGCAGAAAATTCTGACAAGCTGTTAGTGGTAGCCAGAACCAGCGAGAGTAATGATCCTGCGCAGGGATTAACCTTGTTTTTACTTGATGCCAAAACATCGGGTGTTAAGTACGAAACCATAAAGATTATGGCATTGCAGCCCCAGGCAAAAGTAATACTCGAAAATGTACGTGTCGATGCATCTGACGTTATCGGCCAGGTTGATCAGGCATGGTCAGTTCTTGAGCCTGTGATTCAAGCGGCTACAGCGATTCTTTGTGGCTATATGACAGGTGTTGCTGAGCGCGCGCATAATCTTGGCGTTGAGTATTCCAAAGAGAGAATTCAGTTTCAGCAACCAATTGGCGCATTTCAGGCGATACAAAATTACTTGTCTACAACATGGACCAAGAACACCATGGGTGAATACTTGGCCTACTATGCGGCGTGGCTTATCGATCATGATATTCCCAGTCGACAGGCTGTTTCTGAAGCCAAAGCTTTTGTTGGCTATTCTGCAGTGGAATCTACCCAGCTGGCTACCCAGCTTTATGGTGGTATGGGTGCGACTTCCGATGCACATACAACACCGTTTTTGAAATGGGCTAAACAATTGCAGCAAACCTTGGGTAACTGCCAGTATCATGAAAAAATTGTTGCCCAAGAGATGCTGGACGGTGAACCGCTTAAGTTAGATGAGAGCCATTCGATAGCGTTGAACTAACGGTACCAGTTAAAAAATCAGGAGAAGCCTGCTGTGCAGCTACCAGAAATAAAAGATACTTACTATGAAGACGTGGAAGTGGGTGATGAGATCCCCGAGATCAGTATCGGTCCACTGAGTCATACGCAGTTTCTGTTTATTGCCTCGTCACACCATGATTGGTATCCCGGTCATCACGATGTCGAGTATGCTCGTGAGCAGGGTCTTCCTGATATATTTATGAACGCAACATGGCAGCATGCCTTATTTCAGCGTGTGCTTTGCGCGTGGGCGGGGCCTAACGCTATACCTAGACGAATCAAGTACCGCATGGGTAAACCTATTGTTCGTTTTGATATCGTGAAGGCCAGAGGCGTTGTCACCGGAAAAAGAATTGAGAAGGATGAATGTCTGGTTGATCTTGATATCTGGCTTGATAAACAAGATGTCGATAAAGTAACAAAAGGCAGTGCTACTGTCGTTCTTCCGAGTAAGGGGTAGGGGCATGACTGAAATAAAGACTGAAACAGATCCGTCAGGCCTGGTGTATGTGATCGGTACAGAAGAAGAAGGCATGAGCTGGATTGGAAAAGAATCCACTCCTGTTGAAGAGCCTTATGCTATCGAAATCCGACTGATAGAACATTTTGCCGAAGGTATCGAAGATCCCAATCCGCTTTACTGGAGCGACGAATACGCACAGCAAACCCGTTGGGCAAGTCGTATCGCTCCCTGGGGCGTTATCGTGTTGTGTAAAGAGCATAAAGTTTGGCGTCCTGAGTGGATGGAAGATAGCGGGGGGCAAGATACCTTCTTTTGTAGCACACCACTGCCGGGTAATAAATTGCTTGCGACAGACTATGAGGTGGAGTGTTATGTGCCACTGAAGCCAGGTGACAATGTGTTTATCAACGAAAAAATCATTGATATAAAACCCAAAACATTTAGCCTTGGCGAAGGTCATCATATTACTGTTGAGAATTACTTCCGTAACCAGAATGGTGATTTGTGTATTAAAGATAGTCGCACAGTGTTTCGTTATCGCTAGCTCCTTCTCCCTTTGGGAGAAGGTCAGGATGAGGGCGCAGTGAAGGTGCGTGAGCAAAAGAGAAAGCAAGAGAAGAGAATATGCTGACTTCTATTAAGAACGAGTGCGCCATCGTAGGCATCGGGATGACCGAGATCTCTAAAAACTCCGGTCGCTCAGAGCTTCAGCTTGCCGCTGAGTGCGTATTAACAGCGATTAAAGATGCCGGATTAGAACCGAAGGATGTAGATGGTATCGCGGGATTTACCCTTGATCATGTCGATGAGATTGAGGTGGCTAGAGCTGTTGGTATTCCAGAGCTCAAATTTATTAGTCGTATGCCGCATGGTGGTGGTCAGCCTATGGGCTTGGTGCAGCAAGCAGTAATGGCGATATCAACAGGCGTATGTAAAACGGTTGTTGGTTATCGTGCAATGAATGGGCGGTCAGGTGCTCGTTATAGTTCTGGTGTTGCAGACGGGGCAGAGACAGCCGATAAAATTTCCTGGGGCTGGTATACGCCTTATGGCTTGCTTACCCCAACGGGTTGGTGTGCAATGAATACCCAGCGTTATATGTATGAATATGGTGCAACAAATGCAGGGCTTGCAGAAATTGCAGTAACGCAACGCGCATACGCCAACAATAATCCTAACGCGATTTTTTATGGTAGTCCTATTACCTTTGAGGATTACCATAATGCACCTTATATAGTAGAGCCATTAAGACTCTATGACTGTTGTATAGAAACCGATGGTGGGGCAGCCTTTGTTGTGACCAGTGCAGAGCGGGCAAAAGATATGCCGCATCCACCGGCGATGATTCGCGGTGCAGCACAGGGGGTGGCTTTCGATCAGGAAGTGATAACCAGTTACTATCGAGATAATATTACTTTTCTTCCTGAGTATGATCTTGTTGCCAAACAATGTTATGCCCAGAGTGGCTTAGGCCCTGATGATTTAGATGCTGCTATTATCTACGACGCATTTACATCGATTGTTCTTTTTCAGCTTGAATCATTTGGTTTTTGTAAGCGTGGCGAAGCGCACGAATGGGTGCAAGGCGGAACACTGGGTATTGATGGTAGATTACCTACCAATACCCACGGCGGGTTGCTTAGCGAAGGTTATATTCATGGCCTTAATGGTTTGTGCGAGGCGGTTCGCCTTTTGCGTGGTACGTCAGTTAATCAGCCGAAGAAAAATATTGAAAACATGTTAGTTTCTTCTGGTGCAGGTATGCCGACAAGTGCCATGATCATTGGCAAAATGTAATTTAGTCGTTAAAAAGAAATACTGCTGTTTAGTACAGAGGAGATAAAGATGCCCAAAGCGCTGCGTATGAGACCGGTAATCGGACACGATAATAGGCCCTGGTGGGACCGCATTGATGAAGGCGAACTACCCATCCAACGCTGCTGTAGTTGTGGCACGCTACGCCACCCGCCGCGCCCTATGTGTTGGAAGTGTCAATCACTGGAATCCGAGTATATAAATGCTAGCGGTAAAGGCATTGTCTATAGCTATGTGGTTGTACATAAGCCGGCAGTACCGGGTTATGAGTATCCCCTGGCGGTTGGTTTGATTGAGCTGGAAGAGGGTACACGCATTGTATCAAACATTGTTGGTATCAATCCTGAAGATATTGAAATAGGCATGCCGGTAGAGGTAAGCATTGACGCGGTTGATGACGAGATGAATCTGCCGCTATTTAGACCCGCTTCCAGGTAAGACTACATAGAAAAAAGAGCACGAAAGAGCACGAAAGAGAGAGACAAACATGCCAACCACCATTAAAGACAAGTGTGCCATCGTTGGCATTGGGCAAACTGAATTTTCTGAAAAATCAGGACGCTCGGAACTTCATCTTACGCTTGAATGTGTAAAATCTGCCATTGAAGATGCCGGGCTACCGTTTTCAGCCGTTGACGGTTTGGTGACGTACTCAATTGATGGTAGTGACGAGATTGCTGTAGCGCGAGGCTTGGGAAGCAAAGAGCTTACGTTTTTCTCACGTGTGCCGCACGGTAGTGGTGGTGGTGCAGTAAGCATGGTGCAGCAAGCTGTATTGGCAATTACTACCGGTATGTGTGAAACCGTTGTTTGTTACCGGGCCTTTAATGGCGCCTCAGGTGTACAGCCAAAATCTACAGATGTGGGAGGACCATTATCAACCGACCAGATTCATTGGGGTTGGTACAATCCCTACGGCCTGGTAGGTCCTGCCAGCGTGGCAGCCATGTATACGCAACGCTATCTGCATGAATATAACGCTTCCGATGAAAGTCTTGCCGAGATTGCAGTTACCATGCGCAAGCATGCAGCTAACAATCCTGAAGCCATGTTTTATCAAAAGCCGATGACCAAAGAAGACTATTTTGGCTCCCCCTTTATTGTCGAACCCTTGCGTCAGTATGACAGTTCAATAGCAACCGATGGCGGCTGTGCCTTTGTGATTACCAGTGCAGAACGCGCTAAAGAACTGCGGCATCCACCTGCTGTTATTCGTAGTGTGGCTCAAGGTTCAGCGTATGATCAGGAAGTCATGACCAGTTTTTATCGTAGCAGTATTACCCGCTTTCCAGAATATGAGCTGGTGGCCAAAGAGTGTTATCAGCATAGTGGTCTTTGTGCTAACGATATTGATGCGGCGTCACTCTATGATCCATTTACCTCAGCAGTGCTTTTTCAATTAGAATCATTTGGTTTCTGTAAGCAGGGTGAGGCGCATGAATTCGTTAAAAATGGTAATTTGGGTGTTGACGGACAGCTACCATGCAATACCAGTGGTGGTCAGCTCAGCGAGGCGCATCTTCAGGGAATTAATGGCGTGACCGAAGCCGTTCGTCTTATACGCGGCACCTCGGTTAATCAGCCTGTGAAAAATGATCATGTGCTTGCGACTTCGGGTTTCGGTGTTCCGGCCAGTGCTATGATTCTAGGAAAATGCTAACGCATGAACGGATTCAGTGCCGCACGCTTCGATAAAATGTACCAATCTCCCAAAAGCCCTAGTAGATTATCTCTTCACTCACCAGCTGCCGGTAGCGCTCATCATCCATGCCGAGGATATCCTTGAATACGTGCTCGTTGTCCTGGCCGATAATCGGCCCTGGTACAACCGCTGCATCATAACCGCTATTTTTAACGTAGCCGCCATAGATGGTTTCCTTGAAACCCAGCGGATGATCGACCTCGACAAAGGTTTTGCGCGCGACAAAGTGGGGGTCGGTTAACAAGTCGGCCACGTCTAACACTGGCGCCGCAGCAATGCCCTGCTGCTGCAGGGTGGCAGCCAGCTCCCGGTCATCGAAGCCCTGCGTCCACTGGGCGATAGCGCGGTGCAACTCATCGATATTGGTGACACGTTGCGCCACGGTAGTATAGTTATCCGCCGCGGCCCACTCCGGCTCACCCATCAATGCCACCAACCGCTTCCACTCCTCGTCGGTCTGCACCGCGAGGCTGATCCAGCGATCGTCCCCGGCACAGGGAAAGACCCCATGGGGCGCCATGGCGGCGACCGGATGCTCGTTGCTTTTGGGGCCGCCGACCCGACCATTGAGGACGTAATCCATATAGGCCGGCCCGACCATTTGCATAATCGCCTCCTGCTGGGAAAAGTCGATATGCTGGCCCTCGCCGGTATTACGACGATGATTGAGCGCGGCGAGAATGGCGAAGGCGCCGAATATGCCGGCGAAGGGATCGGAGTAAGCATTTTCTACCGGAATCGGCCCGCCGTTTTTATAGCCCACCAGGCTGTCCAGGCCCGTGGTCGAGGTGAGGCTGAGGCCATAGGTGCGCACTTCCTTGAGCGGCCCGTAGAGTCCGGTTGCAGGCATGGAAAACATGACGATGTCCTCCTTCGCCTGGCGCAGGACATCGTAACCCAGGCCCATCTTTTCCATCACCCCCGGGCCGAAATTCTCGATCACCACATCGGCGGTGGCGATCAACTCCAGCACCAGCTTCAGCGCCTCGGGCTTTTTCAGGTTGAGGGAGACGGAGCCGTTGCCCGCCCAGCAAGCGTGGTTGGAGAGGCTACGATTAGGCCCCGGTTCACCCCCGGCAAAGGGAGGCAGGTTGCGGGTCATATCGACCCGGGCATAGGACTCGACCTTGAAAACCTCTGCCCCCATAAAGGCCAGGGTCTGGCCGGTGACCGGCCCGGCCCATACCCAGCCAAGATTGACCACGCGAATACCCTGTAACGGAAGTGCCTGCGTCATATTATCTCCTCCAGCGTCCAAACCGCTATATCGCGCCTTCGGCCTTGTATCGATCCAGTTCTTCTTCTGACAAACCGGCTATGTCGCGATAAACCTCATCGTTGTGTTGACCCAGTAACGGGGCGGGACTGCTCGGCCCGCCGGGGCTGGCCGGCAACTTGAAGGGCACACCGAGGTTTTTAACCACGCCCAGTTGAGGGTGCTCGATATCGACAAAGTAATCCCGCGCCGCGAGGTGCGGGTGCTCCGCCGCCTCGGCGATAGTGAACACGGCGGTAATCGGGCAACCCGCCGCCTGGCACTTTTCCATGATCTCCATCTTGTCGTGCTGCATGGCCCACTCTTCGATAAAGGGATAGATCAGGTCGGCATTTTCGGCCCGGGCGCGCATATCCTGGAACAAATCCAGGTCCGCCCACTCCGGGTTGCCCATGACCTTGCGCAAACCGTTCCACTGGCCCGGCTCCAATGCCAGCATCCAGACGTGGCCGTCACGGCAGGGCACGATGGTCGCCGGTGCACCCTGGGGCATACCGACGCCGGTGCGTTTGTCGAAGATCCCGTCCTGGGCGTAACCACCGATATTCTGGCCACCGACGAAGGTCGCGGCAATCGCCTCGGCACAGGAAACGTCGACCTGCTGACCACCTCCTACCTGCTCGCGACCGAAACAGGCGCCCATACCCCAAGTCGCCGCGGTCACCGCACCGAAGTAATCCGCCGAGAAGGTGCCGTGCTCCAGCGGCGCCTCGCCGGGCCGCCCGCAGTAACGATTGCTGGCGCCGGAAAGATGATAGGCGTTGAGGTCGATACCGTTCCAGGCGCTGTAGGGCCCGGTCTGGCCGAAGGGGGTGATGGAAATAACCACCAGCCGCGGGTTAGCAGCGTGCAGGGTCTCGAAATCCAGCCCCCATTTCTGCATTTGCCGGGGCAGGTTGTTCTCTATCAGGATGTCGGCCCACTCCAGCATGCGCAGGAACAACGCACGTCCGGCATCGCTGGCAACATCGCAAGTCACCCCGCGTTTATTGGTATTGTTGATAAAAAACAAACCACTTTTTTCCGGATTCGGTACGTCACCGGGGAACGGCCCCATCCGCCGGGCGGCATCGCCAGCGGGTAACTCGACCTTGATCACATCAGCGCCGAAATCGCTGAATAGCTTGGCACAATAAGGGGCGGAGACCACCTGGCCGAACTCGACCACTTTAATCCCCGCCAGCGCACCACTGGACATAGCAAACCTCCCGATCAAGCAGTGAAGGGATCTTCGACGGTGCGCTGACCCTCGGTATCCAGCACCTCGGCTGCAATCAGGTCTTCGAGGTAGCGCGAATCCCACCAGTTCATCTGCATCTGCTTGGCTCGGCGGAAGAATAGCTGGATATCATATTCCAGGGTAAAGCCGTAACCGCCATGAATCTGCACACACTTGGCAGTCGCATCGCGGAAGGTATTACCGGCGAACAACTTGGCCATCGGCGCCAGGCGGGCGATGGAATAGCCCCTGGAGTGGGCCCAGGCGGCCTCCAGCACCAGGGTTTGCGCACCGGCCACCGTGGTGGCGGCATCTGACATATAGTGCGCCAATGACTGGAAGGAGCCGATGGGCTTGTCGAACTGCTCCCGCTCCTTGGAATAGGCCACGGTGATATCCAGCGCGCGCTGGGCACCGCCCGCCGCCTGTGCCGCTAGCAAGATAATGCCCTCGTACATGCAGGCGTTCCAGGTCTGCCAGCCACTGTGCTCGGCGCCGATGCGATTCGCCGCCGGTATTTTCACATCACTGAAGGTGACCTGGTACTGGGTGTCCGAGGCCATGGACAACTGCTGCTCCAGTTCCACACCGGGCGCATCGGTATCGACCAACAGCAGGTCGACGGCATCGTCGGCATCACCGGTGCGCGCCAATACCAGCAGCTTTTGCGCCGCCCTGGCGTAAAACACATGGCGCTTGACCCCGTTGAGGGTATAACCGTCGGCATCGCTCTGTGCGCGCATTTGCACACCGGCGGGGCCAAAGCCGTTGCCGGGTTCCAACCAGGCGGGAGTGGCAATCAGTTCGCCGCTACCCAGGGCCGGCAGCAGCTCGCTCTTTTGCGCATCGCTGCCCGCCTTGTTGATGGCTGACAGGACCATGATCGCACTGACGAACTGCGGCCCCGGCGCCAGGGCGCGGCCCAGCTCCTCGTAGATCACCGCGCAATCGACCATATTGAGCCCCATGCCGCCGTGTTCTTCGGGCAGCATCATACTGAGAATGCCGGTTTGCTTCAGCTGCTCCCAGAGTTCCGCCGGGACACCCATGGGGTCGTTTTCCATCTCGCGTACGGTATCGATGCCGCTGGAATTCTCACAAAGACTCCTCACCATATCCCGCAGGATGTTTTGCTCTTCAGTAAATTGTAAGTCCATGGAAAAGTCTCTCTCTATGCTGTTCGGTTTTAAACTGCCACGTAATTACGGTTGCCACCGGTCCGCCTTGCGGCTCCAGGGGTTGTCCTCGTCATTTTCGGGAATGGCGATGCGGGCCAGGCAGGATGTCGACACCACGCCCTCTACCGATACCGCCACGTCCAACTCCAGCCAGCAACATCCGCTTTCATCGGTGTCGACGCTTTTGACCACACCCGACATCACCATGCGATCACCGGGAAATACCGAGCTGCTCATTTTGAATTTCATTCGACCCAGGCGACCCCTGGGGCCGGTCCAGTCGGTGATATAGCGCTCGAACCATGCCGCGTTATTCGGCGTATTGATAAAGATATTCGCAACCCCGTTGCGATTGATGGCGAAGTCCTTGTCGTGGTGCATGGGGCGCCAATCGCGGCTGGCGAGTGCACCCAATACCACCGTCGTCGCCGTCACGTCTTGCTCCAGCGTCGGCAACTGCTGACCGACCTGTACCTGATCTGCGGTAAGACCCCTGGTCACTGCATTGCTCATGATTTCGGCCTCCGGTATCCCAGGCAGGAATAGGTATCTTTGCCGACAAATTCGCCCTTCTGGTTATGGCACTCGACATCGATCACCCAGAAGCGACCGGTTCCGACCTTTGTCGTTTTGACGTCACTGATGGAGCGCACAATCTGGTGGGTGGTCAACACGTCACCGGGTCGCACCGGCTCGCCGAATACCAGTTCGTTACCGGCGATGATCGCCTCGGGCAGATCGAGCAATTCCTTGAGGTCGAAGTGGGCCTGCAGGGCTTTCTGTTCGCCCTCGGCACCGGGCGCCCAGTAGTGGGGCCGAAACCAGACCGACATCATGGTCGGCGGCGCAATCTGGCCGCCGGTCAGTTCCTCGGCTACCGCAGCATCCCAGTACAGGGGGTTGCCGTTCTGTACTGCGGCACAGGTGTTGTAGACATAGCCCATCTCGATGGGAAAGGTGCTGCGCTCCTCGTATTGAATCACGCCGACCAGGGCTTGCACCTCGGCGGGAATGTCGGGGATTGGGTCGCTCATAACGCTGTTCTCCACACCTATTCCACACAGCCTTCGCTGCGCAACCGAGCAATTTCCTGCTCACCAAAACCCGCTGCCGACAGCACCTCGTCGGTATCGGTCCGGCCCGCCGGTTTCACCGGGTACACCGGCTGCTCCCGCTCGCCACCGGCCAGTACCGGCGCCAACTGCCGGAACTCCCCCTGCTCCGGGTGTCGGGCCGTCATAAAGGTCTTGCGCGCCTCGAAGTGCGGGTCCTTCACGACTTCTGCCACGCTCAACACCGGGGCCATACAGGTATCCGCCGCCGCCAGTAATTCTGTCCACTCGTCCCGCACGCGGGTGAGGAATTTCTCCTTGAACGCCTGCTTCATGTCGTCCTGGGCGGCATCGTCGTACTGGCTGGCGCTGAACTGCTCGAGCTCCAGCAAACGGCACAGGTTTTTAAAGAAATGCGGTTCGATAGCGCCCAGGCTTATGGCCTCGTCGTCTGCGGTTTTGTAGACACCGTACCAGGCGTACTTGCCGGTCAAGACCGCGTTGTTCGGTTTGGTCTCGACGCCGGTGGCGGTGTACTGGTCGAGATAGAGTGACATCAGGCTCAACACGCCATCGGTCGCGGCGACATCCAGGTAGGCACCCTCATTATTGCGAAAGCGGTTGAGCAAGGCGGAGATGATAGCCAGCGCCGCGTGCATACCGCCGCCGGCGCTGTCGGCCACTGTCGCACCGGGAATCGCGGGGACGCCCTCGGCATCACGACCACTACAGGCGAGAAAACCACCTAGCGCCAGATAGTTGATATCGTGGCCCGCCCACTGGGCATAGGGCCCATCCTGGCCGTAGCCACTGGTCGAACAATACACCAGTTGGGGGTTGTGCGCTTTGAGGTCCTCGTAGCCCACGCCCAGGCGTGCGGCGACGCCGGGCCGATAGCTCTCGATCACCACATCGACACTGCGCACCAACTTGTAAATAAGCGCTTTGCCCTGTTCGGACTTGAGATCGACACGGATCTTGCTGGTGCCCCGCCCGGCGCCATAGGCGTGAAATACCGGGTCGATTTGCTTCTTGCCGTGGGCCGCCACCGGTGCGACCTTAATGATATCCATGCCGTAGTCGGCGAGGATACGCGACGCCCGCGCCGCAGGGCCGACACTTGCCAGGTCGAGCACTTTCAAACCATCGAGAAAAGCCATTGCTACCCCTTTCGCAGCCGCCGAAAACAGCCGCTGCCGTTAAAAGTTTTTCGGCAAGCCGAGCTGTCTTCTGGAAATAATATTCTTTTGCACTTCCGAAGAACCGCCGCCGATGGTATCGATAACGGTGTAGGTGTAGCAGCTTTCCGCACGGCCGTTGAGG
Organism: Gammaproteobacteria bacterium; assembly: GCA_030618705.1. GTDB lineage: Bacteria > Pseudomonadota > Gammaproteobacteria > Pseudomonadales > JAHEGP01 > JAHEGP01. The sequence goes on from JAUXCW010000069.1 coordinate 11,264, forward strand.
GCCGCGCCCTCGGTACCGAGGGCCAGTTGCGCACCCGGACCAACGATATCCATGGTGGTATTGGCAATCCGCAAGGACAACTCCGTGGCGAAGAGCTTGTAGTGCGACGCCTCCACTGTCGGCGCCCGGTCACTATTGATTGCGGCATCGACAAACTTGACTCCCAGCAAGCGCGCCACTTCGCAATCAGTGACCAGTTGTGCGATGCGCTGGCGAATGATGGGATCATCCTTCAGCGGCACGCCGTCCCGGGTCGCCGTCTTCACGTAGTCCGCCAGCAATTGCATGCGGCCGCGAATCGGAGAAAACGTAAACAGGGTAAAACGCTCGATATCCAGCGCCTCGGCGATGTACTGGAAGCCCTTGTTCAATTCGCCCACCCGGTAGTCGTCGTGGACAAAGACATCATCGAAGAAAACACTGTTGGTGCGCTCCCCACCCATGGTCGGCATGGAGTGAATGGTCAGGCCGGGGTCGTCCATTCTTATCAGGAACAGGGTGATACCGTGGTGCTTGGGGGCATCGGGGTCGGTGCGCGCGCCGACCCAGTACCAGTCGGCAAAGTGCGCCGAGGTGGTGAAGATCTTCTGGCCGTTGAGTACCCAGCCATCTCCCTTGCGCTCGGCCTTGAGGCGCATCGCCGCCGCGTCGGAGCCGGCATTGGGCTCGGAGTAACCCACCGCGAATTCAATTTCCGCATTGAGGATTTTAGGCAGGAATTCCTCTTTGAGCTTGTCCGAGGCCCGGTTGATCAGGGTCTTGCCGACGATACCGACACCCTTACCGATACCCGGGGCACCCACCGCGGAGAGCTTTTCATTGAGCAGGTACTCGTAGATACCGTCGCCTTCCTGGCCGCCGTATTCTTTGGGCCAGGTAATGCCCAGCCAGCCGCGCTCGGCGACCTTCTTCATAAACGCGCGGCGCTCCGGTGTATCGGATACCTGCGCCATATT
>JAUXCW010000181.1 GCA_030618705.1 Gammaproteobacteria bacterium
AGGCAAATATCAGCTATCGCTATCTTGAATACGGCAGCTATTTCAAGGACTGGCAGCAACGCCTGGTATTAAAAATGTGGAGCGGCTGGTCGACTTTCCCCATGGTCTACGTCAATGGGGTTTTGGTGGGAGGCAATCAGGAGGTCAAAGACTTGCTCGCCTCGGGAGAATTGCAACAGTTGCTGGATAGCCCCAGGAATTGAATGGCAGGAAGGCACAGAGGTCAAGGGGGGGTATGACAGCTCCACCTGGGAACCGCTGGATGTATGGCCAACAGACCACAAAGCATTATTGTCCCGCTTTGAGTTGATTCTGGATTGGGATAACCTGCCCGGGAAGAGCGATAACCGATAAATCATGGTGAGCCCCGGTTCTCGTCGGAACGCGCATTGTGTCGCCAGGCGCCAACCAAAATCGATAACGGTACTGACCGGGCTTGATCCGATAGGGCGGATTTGCCAGTGCGCCGTCGCCCCACCCCGTGTCTCCGCCAACGCCCCTTTGAATCAGGTCAATATTGACAGTATTCCCCGCGCCCCTTTGTAAACGATGGGGATGCCTTTTAGCGGCGACCTCCCGCATCGGATAGGGTGAAACACTAAATTCGATTTTGTCTTCCGCCACCACTGTAAGCCCATGATTTCGCCGGTCGGTCAACTTGAGCCAGTGCGTATCCGTGCGGTTACAGCACGCCTGCGGCTTGATGTAGGAGCTATAAAATTCATCCAGCGCCAGGGTGTACAGCCCGAAATACGCTGCGCTATTGCGGTCGCTATAGTTTTCAAAGGGGCCGCGCCCATACCAGCTAACGGTGTCAAATTCCCGGGGCACCACGGTCTGCATCCCGACGCGGATCATTTCGCGATCATTGGGTACCTGGCTTAAATCGACCGCCATGGTCACCTCGACAAGCGCATCGGCGGCGATGCGATAGGACAAACTGCCTGCCACATTGCGGTGCGGCAGTCGAAAGCGACTGCGGATATGAACCCGCTCAGCACTGCGCTCTACCAGCTCGACGTCCAGCATCTCGCGTTGTTGCCAGGCATCTCGCCACGGCACCACGCCTTCCAGGTGAATATTCCGAACATCGTCATTGTCCGTGGCAGCGCGCCAGAAGTTCGGGATCAATGGCTCGACAATAAGATGCGCACCGTCCACCTGGTAGGTGTTGATTGTGCCACTGCGGCGATCAACGACCACACGAAGCCGGTCGCTGCTGATGACTATCTCATGCTCGCTGTCCTCTACTTCAAGCGAACCGGCAATGCCCGTGCCCGGTCGCTCACTCGCGCCTGCTTGCAGGACGAATTGCTCACTGGCAACCACATGGCCTTTCCCGGCCCAGCCAGTACCCTCGCGCATGCGGGCTTCAAGGTTCAGCAGCCATTCTGCGTCGTCTGATTTGGCCGGTAACTCAAGCCGTATTTCCTCAACACCATCGGCTTTTGCATTCAGCTCCGCGGTAGAACTCTTTACCGGCACACCATCGCGAAGTACTAGCCAATGGAGTTGATAGCGGGAAAGGTCGTGAAACCGATAATTATTTTTCACCATCAAGCGGGATTCGTTCAGTTTGAAATCAATCCACTGGTGGACCTTTTTGACCTCATACAGTGCAGGTTTCACACTGCGATCCGGGTATACCAAACCGTTGTTGTTAAAAATCCCATCGTGGGCGATATCGGCGGGCTCATAGTCTCCACCGTAAGCCCAGAATACGTTTCCTTGTTCTGTTTTATTCAGGGCCTGGTCGGCCCAGTCCCAGATAAAGCCACCTTGAAGGTTGGGATAGCGCTCGATGACCTCCCAGTAATCCTTGAAGCCCCCGGTACTGTTGCCCATCGAGTGGGCGTACTCCAGCAGGATCAGTGGCTTGTCGTTACCGGGCATGGCGCCCCAGTCATCGATATATCGACCGCCGTCCGCGTCCTCCCCTGCCCGGAGATAATCCATAGTGGTCTTGACGCCGTAGAGGCCCTCGTCCATCGGAGTGGTAGCGAGGGTAGCGCCGTCTTTTGCAGTGTAGGTCGCGTACATCGGAGCAATGATATCGCTGATTTCAGGCATCTCCTCACTGATCACCGGGCGGCCAGGGTCCAGCGCCAGTGCCGCCTGTTTCATGGCCAGGAAATTGCTGCCTCGCCCTGCCTCGTTGCCGACGGACCAGATGATAATGGATGGATGATTGCGATCACGCAGGACCATATTGCTCATGCGGTCTATGGCGGCGTCCTTCCACTCGGGTTTACTTGCCGGAATACTTTCTCTCAGGCCGTGGGTTTCCAGATTCGCTTCATCGAGTACATACAGGCCGTACTCATCACACAGGGCATACCAGTCCGGATGATTGGGATAGTGCGAGGTTCGAACCGCATTGAAGTTAAACTGCTTCAGTAAACGGATGTCCTCTTCCATTTGCTCCCGGCGAATCGCCTGCCCGAGATCGGGATCCATTTCATGGCGGTTGACGCCCTTGATATATATCGCCTTGCCGTTGACTAACAACTGGCCGTCGCGGATTTCGACCTGACGAAAACCAATGCGCCGGGAAACCACATCGAGCAGCTCACCTTGTTTATCCCGCAGTGCCAGCACCAGCGTATAGAGATTGGGGGTTTCCGCACTCCACAGTTGCGGGGCCGCGACGTCGAGGCCGAGGGAGTTCTGCCCGGATTGCACGGGCAGCACCAGCAGAGGCTTGTCCCCGCTGAAGCCATAACCCTGCAGGTACAATTCCAGTTGACCGCCGGGTACCGCCTGGTTTGTCAGGACATCGACGGTTAAACGGCTATTGCGGTACTCGTCATCCAGTTGCGTTTTGATAAAAAAATCGCGGATATGCTGCGGCGCCATGGCGATCAGTTCCACATCGCGGAAGATGCCGCTCAGGCGCCACATATCCTGTAATTCGAGATAGGCGCCGTCGGACCAGCGATACACTTCCACCGCCAATGTGTTGCTGCCGGGCTGCAGGTACTGGCTGATATTAAACTCGGCAGGGGTAAAGCTGTCCTGGCTGTAACCGACCATGTTACCGTTTACCCAGACGTAGAAAGCGCTCTTGACGCCGGCAAAATGTAAATAGACGTCCCTGCCCTGCCAGTCATCGGGCAGGGTGAAATTGCGCCGATAGCTGCCCACCGGGTTGTAGTCCGTGCGCACATAAGGCGGCCTGGTGCCGCTGAGAAAGGATATATAAGGCGGGTAGCCGTGGAGGTCGACGCTGGCCATGCGGCCGGCCTTTGCCCAGGGCACATGGGTATTGGCATAGAGGGGTACGCCATAGCCCTGCAACTGCCAGTTGGAGGGCACCGGAATCAGCTTCCAGTCACTATCATCAAAATCCGTGCGGTAAAATTCCGCAGGCCGTTCATCGGGCCGCTCCGTCCAGTGAAAGCGCCAATCGCCATTTAGCGAGTGTACATAGGGCGAGCTGCTGCGATCGGATGCCAGTGCTTGATCAATGCTGGCGAACGGCACCGCCGTGGCGCGGGCCGGTTCCTTATTAATGCGGAAGACCGTAGAGTCCTCCCATTCGTGGTACTCCGTGGCCGATGGGGTTTGTGACTCCACCCACAGGATGGCGATGAGCGGCAAGAGTACAATAAGCAGCAGCAGGGAAAGCGTTATTCGCTTAATCATGGCCGCCCTACCACCAGGCGGTATAGAAGCCGACCAGGATCAGGCAGATTGCCACGGCGGCCAGGTTGAATCCACTACTGGTGTGGTAGTCGATTTTCTCAAGGTCGATGGCATTGGCTTGTTCGCCCGCATGTTCCAGTAACGTGACCAGCACCGCAATGGCGATGCAGAACAAAAATACCAGGCCGACCCGATCCATAAAGGGCAATTCCGGCCAGAGCAATTTTAATGCGAGGGAAAGTACCGCCGAGGAAATGGCTGCGGCCAGGGCCGAGTGAGCCGTTGCCTTTTTCCAGAAGAAACCCAGCAGGAAGATGGCAACAATGCCAGGGGTAAAAAAGCCGGTAAACTCCTGTATGTACTGGAAGGCCTGGTCCAGCTGTCCCAACAAGGGCTCGGCGACAATCACCGCTACCAGCATGGACAGCAGCGCTACACTGCGGCCTACAAACACCAGCTTTTTCTCACTGGCGGCAGGATTGATCAGCGGCTTGTAAATGTCTATCGTAAAAATGGTCGAAATACTGTTTGCCATCGAACTCAATGATGAGGCGACCGCTGCCACCAGTGCGGCGAAACAGATACCCAGAAGGCCGGAGGGCACCAGCTTCATCATCTCCGGGTAGGCCTGGTCGGGTTTGGCCAGGTCCGGCGCTAACAGCACGGCGGCAATACCGGGAATGACTACGATTAGCGGCATCAACAGTTTAAGAAAGGCCGCAAAGACAATGCCCTTCTGCGCCTCCTGTATATTCTTTGCCGCCAGCGCACGCTGGGTAATGTACTGGTTAAAGCCCCAATAGGAAAAATTCATTATCCACATACCGCCCACCAGCACAGATATGCCAGGCAGGCTGGCGTAGTGCGGATTATCGGGCGAGAGAATCATGTCGAATTTGTCCGGCGCTTGCTGCATCAATATGGAAAAACCGGAGACAGGGCCGTTGCCATCGCTCAACAAGTCGAGTGACAGCCAGGTCACCAGCAGACCGCCGAAAATGAGTAACACCACCTGAATGATATCGGTCAGCGCCACCGCTTTGAGGCCACCGTAAATCGAATAGACCATGGAGAAGGTGGCCAGGAACACCAGGCCGTGGAGCATATCGACACCGGCAATGGTGTTGATAGCCAGGGCGCCGAGGTAGAGTACTGAGGTGAGGTTTACGAACACGTACACCGCCAGCCAGAAAATCGCCATGATCAAGCGCACCCGATGATCGTAACGGTCTTCCAGAAACTGCGGCATGGTGTAAATACCTTTTTCCAGGAAAATAGGAATAAAGTACTTACCGACAATAATAAGGGTGATTGCCGCCATCCACTCGTAGGACGCAATGGCCAGGCCAAGGGCATAGCCGGAGCCCGACATGCCAATGATCTGCTCGGCGGAAATATTGGCTGCAATCAAGGATGCGCCGATCGCCCACCAGGGCAAGGACTTGCCGGCCAGGAAGTAATCGGCACTGGTTTTTTCGTGGCCGGGCTTTTCCCGGGACACCCACCAGGCAACGCCTATCAACAGTATGCAATAGATCAGGAATGCTGCGATATCGAGGTTTGACAAGTTCATTCGGGGTTCCATTATTACCGGGTTATTGTTTTTAATCCCAAACTAAAAGACGACTTCTACACCTTGCGCTGGACGGCTCAGGTAGATTGTTTCCTGGCGTCCGGTGTGTTGCCGATAGCGCTTATTGACGACTGCAATGACATCGTCAACCATTGTTTCCGGCAGTAACGCCACTACGCAACCGCCGAAGCCGCCGCCCGTCATGCGCACGCCGCCCTGGTCGCCAATCGTTGCTGAAATAATCGACACCAGGAAGTCGATCTCCGGCACGGTTATTTCGAATAACTCCTTCATTGAGTGGTGGCTTTCTGCCATCAGGGCGCTCAGTCTTGCAGTGTCGTTATCGCGTAATGCATCGATGGCGGCCAGCGTACGACGATTTTCTTCCAGTACATGCTGCGCTCGCCTGGCAATGACCGGCTCGAGCAAATGTTTTTCCTGTTCAAAGCGAGCTATTGAGACATCTCTCAAACTGCCAGCGTTAAAATAATGAGCCGCTGATTCACACTGTTGGCGCCGGCTATTGTACTCGCTGTCTACCAGTCCTCGCACTACATTGGAATTGATCATCAGGATTGACAGGTGTTCAGGCACGGCAACCGGCGTCAATTCGTAAGTACGGCAATCAATGGCAACGGCATGATCTTTCACACCACTGGCGGAGATAAGCTGGTCCATAATACCGCAGGCGCAGCCGACAAAATCATTCTCTGCCGCCTGGCCTATTTTGGCCAGCGCCAGGTGATCGAGCGATATTGCTGAAACAGTTGCGATTGCATGGGCGAGGCCGACTTCCAGGGAGGCCGAGGAACTCAGCCCGGCCCCTTGCGGCACGTTACCTGTAATGGCAAGATTGCAGCCTCGCAGCCTATGCTGCCTGCCAAGTAACTCATTTACCACGCCGCGGATATAATTACTCCACATACGGTCCTGCCGAAACACGATGGGCTGCGAGATGTCAAAACTGTCAGTTTCGCCGTTACAGTCCAATGCTATGACCTTGAACAGGCTGTCTTCACGGGGGGATATGGCGACCAGGGTGGAATAGTCGATGGCGCAGGGTAATACGAAACCCTCGTTGTAATCTGTGTGCTCGCCAATCAGGTTGACCCGCCCCGGTGCCCTGATGACATGATCCGGCGCATGAGAAAAATGGTTGATAAAGTCCTCGCGAAGCCGTTCAAGCATTGTTACTCAACCTGTACTTGATTTTTATAGTGCTGTGTAGACTGCTGCTCCAGGCGCCCGGCTGCCTGTTCGGGCGTCAGGTCCCGCTGCGGTTCGCACAACATTTCATAGCCCACCATAAATTTCTTTACGCTGGCAGAGCGCAACAGGGGGGGATAGAAATGCGCGTGCAGCTGCCAGTGTTCGGTGCTGCTGTCATCAAAGGGGGCGCCGTGCCAGCCCATGCTGTAAGGGAACGACGTGCTGAACAGATTGTCGTACTTGACCGTTATCTGCTTTAGTAGTTTCGCCAGCGAACGCCTCTCCGATTCGACAAGCTCCGTCATTCGCGGGACGGCGCGCAGCGGAAGCAGCAGCGTCTCAAAAGGCCAGGTCGCCCAGTACGGCACCACTACCAGCCAGTCCTCATTGTGGCAAACCACTCGCTCACCGGACTCCAGTTCCCGCAGGGCGTAATCAAGCAGCATACGTTTGCCATGTTTTTCAAAATAGCGGCGCTGGTACAGATCTTCCCGCTCCGGCAGCTGGGGTAGGCCATCGCTGGCCCATAGCTGACCGTGCGGGTGTGGATTTGAGCAGCCGTTGACCAGCCCTTTATTCTCGAATATCTGTATCCAGCGATAGCGCTGGCCCAACTCCTGATATTGCTCGCACCAGGTTTGCACGAT
>JAUXCW010000313.1 GCA_030618705.1 Gammaproteobacteria bacterium
CATGCCCGCTTGTTATGGGATCACTGGGACAGGTGCCGCATCCACTGGTTCCCGGGCAACCACCTGATCCACCTGGACAAGGGCAAGTACCTGAAAGAAATGGCTCGCTTTATGAAAGAAATCGGCTTCGATTAGGCGCGGCGCCGGTTTTTTGCTTTTGCAGGTGCCTTTTTTTTGCTTTCGGCGGAGCGCTTGCCCAGCCATTCGGCAGTTTCCGCCCACACCGCATTCGGCGCCTTGCTGCCGATAATCACCCCCATGTGCCCGCCGGGGGCAATGCGAAATTCCTTATCCTTCGAGGCGACGATGTCGATAATCTGTTTCGCCATCTCCGGGGTTACCAGGATATCGGTCTCGCCCGCAAAGGCCAGCAGGTTGGACTCGATGGCATCGATCCTGGCGATTCTGTCGCCGACTTGCACTCTGCCCCCGGTAAATTTGTTATCGCCCACGACCGTGGACGCCATATCCTTCACCACGCCGCCGGGATACATCAACATGTGGTTCAGGTAGTCGGAGGTGGTCGAGTGTGATTCGACGAAGTCACGATCTGACAGCCTGGTCACCAGGTCCCAGTAGGTGGTGACACTGCTGACGGGGTCGGTCATTTTGAATACCAGCGTGGTCAGCCACGGGGGCATGGCAAAACGGTCCGGGTCCAGGGCTTGGGCATGCAGGTTCAAATAGTTACTCACCAGTTGCGCCGGGCCATTCATCGCATGTGCGGCTCCCGCCAGGCCGGGGACCATACCGCCCCCGCTTTGCGGGTCTATAGGGCTGGCCACGGTGATGATATTGCGCATATGCTTGTCCAGGGTCTGCCCCTGATACAGCAGGCAGAACAAGCCGCCCAGACACCAGCCGAGCATGGAAAGATCCTCACTGCCGGAGTGCCGGCGAATCTTTTCCAGTGCGCTGCCCAGCATGGTGTATGAGTAGTCCTCGAGGCCCAGGTGGCTGTGCTCTTTTTTCGGTATGCCCCAGTCCACCAGGTACACCTTGAATCCGCAGGCCACCATATAACGCACCAGGCTGCGCTGCGGCATCAGGTCGAAGGTTTCAGTGGTCACTCCCACCGGGGGGACCAGTACCAGCGGAACGGCGTGCCGCTTGCGTTGGATGGGCATACGACTGCCATCGGGCAGCTCGATATCGTCATCCTCCGGCAGCTCGTAGTAACGCACCGCCATCAGGTCGCCGTCGAGTACCAGCTCATACCAGGTGCGGCCGGACTTGATCAGGGTGTCATGCTTGAACAACAGGTCAAAGGTGTTGGCGGCGGTTGCCGATAAGCGCCGGTTGAGGGCGAGGCCCTGTTGCACGGCCATTTTTGCCAGTTTGTTCATTGGGTCGCCTCCATGGTCTGCACCAGTTCTTCGAGGTCATCCACCGCCTTGCCCAGGTAGACCGCCAGGCGTTGCAGGTGAGGCAAGGTATCTCGCGCACCGGTGAAGCCGATATTGAATGTGCCGGCATAACTGACGCAATCGATACTGAGCGCGCTGAACTGCATCAGCGGGCTCATCGGATAGATGGCTTCAAGGCGGGCGCCGTAGAAGTAGCGGGGGCGATCGGGCCCGGGGGTATTGGACACGATCAGGTTGAACAGGGGCGGCACGAATTGTCCTACTACCGGTAGCTGGCTGGCGTAGATCGGTGCGGCGCGCAGCATGACGTAGGGGGTGACCGCCTCTTCAGGCAAAGATGCGCGCTCCTCGCGCACTTCCTGCGCCGAGGCTTTCACCGCATCCAGGCGGGCCAGTGGGTCTCCGATATGAGTGCCCAGCGCGACCCGGATACCGGCTATGGCGTTGCCGGGCAGGTGCTCATTGCGTTCTTGCAGGGAAACGGGCAGGGCGCCTATCAAGGGTTCTTCGGGGAGCGCGTTGTACTCCTTGAAAAAACGCCGCAGTGTGCTGCCGCATAAATAGGCCAGGATTTCGTCGACGTTACTCCCGGTCGCTTTTGCCAGTCGTTGGATGCGCTGCTGCTCGATTTGCTGCGTGGCAAAGCGGCGCTGCGAATTGATGTGGCGGTTGAGCGTTGAGCGTGGTGTGTCAAACGCTATCGGGAAGCTGCCGTCGGCCCTGCGCTTGAAAGCGTTGCGCAACAGGCCGGAGGCGGCCCTGCTGATGGAGGCTATGGACTCTACCGGGTCGGCCAGACTGCCCCGGCCTTCACCGCCGAGCTCATCGTCGGACTCTGGCGCAGCCAGGGGTATCGCCCAGAGCGGCGGGATATTGCGGCTTTTGCTACTGCCGGATAAGGATGACAGCAGCATGGAAATGCCGTTTCCATCGTCGACCAGGGCGTGATGCACCTTGACGTAAAAGGCGAAGCGGTCTCGCTCCAGGCCCTCGATCAGGTGGAATTCCCACAGGGGGCGCTCCCTGTCCAGGGCGTGACTGTGCAGGCGCGATACCATGAGGCCCAGCTCGCGTTCACCGCCCGGCTCCGGCAGCGCGGAGTGCCGAAAGTGATAATCCAGCTCAAAGTCCTGCTTTTCCACCAGGCGCAGCTTGAGCAATGCCCCGCGCGGGTCTGACAATCGATAGTTCCACGGTGGGGCCAACTCACGGGACTCACGCATTTGTCCTGCCAACTGGCTCAAATAGTCCTGGGGTGCATTGCGTGGTTTCTGGAATATGGCCAGAACGCCTACGTGCATCGGCGTATCTTCCGACTCCATCATAAGCCAGACGGCATCCAACGGGCTCATGCGCATACTTTTCATGTGGTGGCCATTTATGAGGCTGATCGACTGTCGAGTATAACAGCCCGGCAGGGCTCTGCGAACGTGGTCGGGTATTTCGGCCTGGCTATGGCGTACCGGCGCCCAGGCGCATCACTTGTTTGGCGATCTCAATGGATTTTTCGAAGCTTTCGACGCCGATATACTCATTGGTGCCGTGGGTGCCGGCCATCTGGCCGGTGGCTATCATCAGTCCGCGGAAACGGTATATATTGTCGACGAGGCCACGGTAGTGACGGGTGTCAGTGGCGCCCGATAACAGCGAGGGAACAACAACCGCATCCGGGTAAATTGCATTGGTCGCCTTTTTCAGCACCGCAAAACCACCGCCGTCGTAGTCCGCTACCGGGGGAGCTTCATCCCACTGCTGGTAGCTTATCTCGATACTGTCGTCATCGACGATTTCCCTGATGGTATCCAGCACATATTCCGGCGTATCCCCGGGCAACAGGCGGAAATTGACTTTCGCCTCTGCCTGCTGGGGCACCACATTCTCCTTCACCCCGGCATTGAACATGGTGAGTGCCGTGGTGGTGCGTACAAGCGCATTGCCTTCACGATTGCCGGACATCTGGTAGGTCACAAGGCCGCTGGTCAGTCCCAGGTGCGCGAAGATAAAGTTGCTGGGCTGGCTGGTGTGTGGGCCAAGGGTTTCCAGCATGGCTCGCACCGGGCCGACCAGGCGGGTGGGGAAAGGGTTTTGCTCGATGCGGCTAAGGGCGGCGGACAGTTTGCCGATGGCGCTGACCGGCAGCGGCATGGAAGAGTGCCCGCCCTCTCCGGTGGCGACCAGTGTCAGCGTGAGATAGCCCTTTTCCGCTACATTGACCAGGGCGAGGGCCTGGTCTTCCAGCAGGGCAAAATCGGACACGATCAGACCGCCTTCATCCACCATCCATTCAAATTTCAGGTCCAGCTCCGCCAGCCGTCGCGCAAGGGCGGCCGCTCCCTCGCTGCCGCCTGTCTCCTCGTCGTGGCCAAAAGCGAAGACGATGGTGCGCCGGGGGTGAAAACCCTCTGCCAGCAGTTGCTCCGCGGCCTCCAGCAAACTGATCACGCCCACTTTGTCGTCCAGCGTGCCGCGGCCGTATATTTTTCCATCCGCCACCACGCCGCCAAAGGGCGGGTGGTCCCAGTCGTCCCCTGTGCCGGGCTCGATGGGAAC
>JAUXCW010000054.1 GCA_030618705.1 Gammaproteobacteria bacterium
TGGAGGCTGATCTTGTTGCCCGTCTGGCCGTTCGCCACATCGCTGAGTGTGCCGATCACCGCGTACCGACTCTCCAGTTCCTGGTTTTTCTTACGTGCATTTTTCAGCTTTGACAGCACAGACACCAGCTGATTGTTGCGCTCTTCGATTTTTCTCCAGACTGTATCAGCCTGACCGAAAGTCGCCGAGGTTTTTTCCAGGGCCCTGTCGATTGCATTCAGGTCGGGCCTGGTTTCTCCCGAAACGTCCGATTGCATTTGCACGACTGCCCCGGTCAGCGTATCCAGTTCCGAGTGATAGCGCACGAGCCGCGCTTTCAGCTTTTTCTGTTGCTCCTCATCGCGGCTTGCGGCGAGGAAATCTTCTTCAGTTTTGAACAGACTTTCCTGCAATGCCCGGTTCCAGATGTTTAACGCCCCGGTGCATTGACGCTCCTTTTCACCATGCTGCTTGCGCAGCGCAGCGAGTGTCGAAGAAGTTTTGTCCACCCCGGAACGCGCCGCATGATATTGCTCCTCCGCGCCGGACAAATCCCCGGTCAATTGCCCGATGCATTTCTCCAGGGTTGCCAGTGCGCTGTCCAGCGCATCGGGCAATAGCAGCTCCGGGGGAATTTCCTTTACCAGCTGATCTACACGATCCTGCAATCTGGCGCGCTGCGCATTGTCTTCACTCACCTGCTTTGTTAGCGCGTCCAGCGTCTCTCCATTGCCCGCAAGGCCGGCTTTGATAGTCTCAAGCCGCTTGTGCAGACCCTTCAACTCCACTCGCTTCGCCAACAGGCCATCGACCTCGGCTTCGACCCGCTTACAGGATTGGCTCACATCCTCCAGCGACTTATCCGCCAACGCAGCCAATAGCTTTTGCAAGCGCAGGCAATCCTTATCGCTGTGGATCAATGCGTTGATCGCCTTATCCAGCACTATTTTACAATTGTCCATCGCCTGCCTGGCCACGGTCTCATTGCCCCTCGCATCATCCACGGCCTGCTTGTCGACAAGGTCTACAGCGTGGTCTGCCGTCGCGGGTTGTGGGTGCTCTTTGCTGCCGCAGACCAGGCAGGGCCTGTTTTGCTTCAGCTCTTGAGCCAGCAACGCTGCCTGCCCGGTGTGCCAGGCCATTTCCTTTTGGCCCGCTGTTATCCGCGCTGCCTGAAAGGCCGACTCCGCCGATTCAAACTGTTGCAGGCTCTGTTGCTTTGCATCCACCTGCTCCTTCGCCTGTTGCCGCAGCAGTTCCAGCTCACGGCGTTGCTTGAGCTGCAGGGCCAATGTTTGCAGAGCAAGCTGCCGGTCTCCCAGAGTCTCCAATGCGGAGTTCAACCCGGCGATACTTTCCTCGGCGGCCTGTAGTGTTTCCGTCAGGTCTTTTCTTTCGGCCCCGGTCCTATCGAGCTTGTCCTTACCGGCAAGCCATGTATTTTCTGCAGCCAGCAGTGTTGCCCTGGCGCCCTCCAGCTCACCAATGCGTTTTTTCAGCTGCTCCAGTTCCTGTTGCCTCCTTTTTAACCCGTCGACCTCGTTGTGTGCCGCCCTGGCTTTCCCAAGGTTCTGCTCGGCATTGTCTTTGCGCCCTGTCGCCTGATTGAGCGCGGTGACACAGCCCTCCACCTGCAGCTGCAGGGCATCGCGTGCGGCCGACTCGGTTTGCTGGTGAGTGAACAATGAACGTATCTTGCCGGCCTCGAGCGCACCGTCGAGCACCTTCTGCAGGGATTTTATTTCCGGCTCCTCGGCTTTCTTGTCGGCAAGCTCACGCTGTCTGGCCGCAAGGGCATCGAGGCGTCCGGCCAATTGCACCGCTTGCTGCCGGGTGATTGCAGCCTGCTTGTTTTCCCTATCGGCACGGTTTTTAGTTTTCAGCGCATCTTCCAGAGCAGGTTTAACGGCGGACAACTCTGCCGACACTTCATCCTCGGTATTGACTTCCGCCGCCTGCAATATGCCCCTGATCAAATCCTGGTGTTTTTCGACATCCTGCCTGATACCGGAGGCCTGAGTTTTTAGCTGTTCTTCGATACGCCGGTATATTCCGGTTTGAAACAACTGGCTGAATATCTTTTCCCGGTCCCGCGAATCGGCCAGTAATAGTTCCCGAAATTTGCCCTGGGGCAGTACCATCACCTGGCGGAATTGCTCGACGTTCAGCCCAATCAGCTCCTCTATCCTGGCATTGGCTTCGGTGACGCTTTTTGCCACCAGCAGCTTGCCCTCATCACTGCCATCAAGCTCCCGGAGCTGTGCCTCGGCGGCCTGGAAAGTGTAGCCATCGCCGCGAACCTTGGGCTTTTCCTGCGCCGGAACCCGTCGAACCCGATAGTGCTTGTCGGCGAGACTGAACTCCAGGCTGACTTCTGTAAGCGTACCGGCCTCGGCGGAATCACAGCGCATTTGCGCGGGGTCCCGCTCCGCGCCGGTGGTATGGCCATAGAGCGCAAAACAGATCGCATCGAGAATGGCGCTTTTGCCGGCGCCGGTGGGACCGTTGATCAGAAACAACGGGTTACTTCCCAGCGCTGAAAAGTCAACCTCCTCGCTACCAGAAAAAGGGCCGAAGGCCTGGAGGACGAGCACGCGTGGCCTCATTCGACCCCATCCTCCCGTCGTCTCGCCTGGACTATGACTTGCGCAATCGCCTGATCCTGGTCGTCACTGAGTTCCTGCCCGGTGACCTGCACAAAGAAGTCACGGAACATCTCCAGTTCACCGCGTTTCAGGGTCTCACGGCTCACCTGCTGTTCACCGGTTTCCAGCATGCCGGGCTTTTCCAGGTGCAGGACATTGGGGTAAACCGCTCTCAACTTGCCCATGGGGTCGAGAATCGCGTGGCGGTCTGTCAGACGCACCAGCAGGTAGTCCTCGTTATCGGGGTCGACCGCACCCTGCTCCAGGATAGTTTGCATTTCACCCTCAACGATACGCATGTCGCGCAGCGGCAGCAGTGGAAGATGTTTCGTCCCGGCCAGACCATTACTGTCGACCTCCACCAGGGTGACGCCCTTATTCTGGTTTTGCTCCGAGAAACTGTATTTGAGAATCGAGCCGGAATAGCGAACGTGCTCACCACCCCGCTGCTGCGGGCTATGGAGATGTCCCAGGGCGACATAGTCGAAGCCTGCACAGGGCTGGTAACTGACCCGGTCCGCCCCGCCGATGGAGAGCGGCCGCTCGGATTCGGACTCCCGGGCGCCGTCGAGAAAACAATGGCTGATCAGGATGTTCACCACATCGCCAGACATGGCGTTTGTTATCTTGTCTATGAGGTAGGTATGCGCCTCGTCGTAGGTGGAAATATCCACCCCGAACAGATTGCGCACGGTTTCCGGATCATTGTAGGGAATGCCGTAAAACGCCACGTCGCCGCTGTCACACCGTAGTATGACCGGTTCTGTTACCCGCTCCAGGTCAGCCATGATATGCAGGCCGGCGCTGCGCATTTGCCTGGCGCCGAAACCCAGGCGCTCTGCCCCATCGTGATTACCGGGGATGAGCAAAACCGGCACCTTCATATCGATGCAGATTTTGCCGATAATCTCATCCAGCAAGCTGACCGCCGTTGCCGGGGGGACCGAACGGTCGTAGATATCACCGGCGATCACCAGCGCCTCGACCGACTCAGCCTCTATATGGGCGATAATCTGCGCCAACACATGACGCTGGTCTTCGAGCAGCGAGACATTGTGAAACTGGCGACCGATGTGCCAGTCGGATGTATGGATAAATTTCAAAGCGTGCTGTCGCCCTCGCCCGCCTCGGCGGCCTCCACTGCCACGGCCCCGGTAATAGCGGGCGCTCCCAGGTCCAACTGTTGCGCCAGGAAATCGACGACCAGTTTGCCGATAAAATCATTGCCCAGGAAGGTCATGGTAAGCATTGCGCCCTCGTGAGTGCCGTCGATGGTATAGCGCTCCGGTTTATCCAGGCTGTTCCACAGGGCCTCCCTGGACGTGGCCGGCATACAATCATCCTCAGCCGCATCCACAACCAGCAAGCGCGAGGGGTCGGCGCGGCCGCCATAGCGGGAAAGGTTAAGCTCGTCGAATGCGCTGGACAAGATTGCCTGATATTGCTGTGTATCGAGGCCCAGGCGCCGGCTGACTTCATCCCTGGTTCTGCCGGCGATACGATTGCACTGTGCAAGCAAATCCGCCGGGTTTGCCCCGCCCATAACCAGCGTACTGGCGGCCAACCTCGGCTCCTGGGTAACGACGATACTGCCCACCACGGCACCTATGCTGAAGCCCGTCAAGGCAATACGCCCGGAATCGATTTCCGGCTGCTGCTCCGCCCAGTCCACCAGGCGCCGGATATCGACCACGGCCACACGAATTCGCTCGGCCGAAATTTCACCGTGACGCCGCAGCTCCGCCGTATCCTCGGCTGCGGCCATACCGGCCCAATCGACCAGCCGCTGCTCACCCAGAAATGCGGCGATATGGACTTTGCCCTGGTAGCGCTTGCGTACTCGCCATGCCAGTTTTTCCACCGGGTATTCGTAGCTGCCCCAGACCGGCAGGATGATGAGCAACGGCCACTGCCCGGGTACAGTGCCGCGATAATAACGAACCTTTACGCTATTGCCGGGCTGGCCGCTGAGCCCGGAGGAGGGATATTCGAAACCACGCACCTCATAATGATCCAGTTGCTGCGTCTTCATGCGCCGCGCCAGGTAACTGGATGCCTTGCGCTTGACACCGTCGTTGTTTTCCACGATCTGGCCCAGGTCGAGAACCTGCGTGTGCGGCGACGGCCCGTCCCAGTTAAACTCCGACTCCGGCTCATAGGCATGTGGGATCTGCACCTGGGCACTATCGAGGGGAATATGTTGGTAACTGACACAGGCGCCCAGCAACGATACGGCCCAGAGCAGGAAAATTGTCTTGAAGGGGGTAAGAACTGGGCCGGGCACCGGACAAGCCATACTAAACGCCAATTAACACGGGGCTATCCAGTATAACTTGAAGCCACAAACCTGTGAACCATCAGCCGGGACACCATCAGCCGGGATAACCGGGGTTCCAGGGGCATGAGTTATCCAGCGAGGAGCCGACGGCCTAGCGCCGCTGCGCCAATACCAGGCTGATATTATCCGCCCCGTGGCCACCCCGCCCACGCGCTGTCTCCACCAACTCCGCGGCGGTATTGTGTTGCACACCGTGGCGGCGGGCATGGGCGATGACTTCCTCGGTCGCCACCTGCTCCCAGAATCCATCGCTGGATAGTGCGATAAGGTCGCCCTCCTCCACGGACAGAAAGTCAAGAGGTGGCCTGGGTGTGACGCTACCACCCAGGCACATATACAACACGCTTCGCTGGTCACCACCGCCCACGGCAGCCAACTGCCGCATGGAGTGGTCGACGGTTTCCCTGATGAGGCTGCGGCGACGGATATAACTGAGCCGACTGTCGCCGACGTGGACCCAGTACGCTTCATCACCGTGAAGATAGAGTAAGACGCAGGTACTCCCGGGCGCACGTCGCCCGGCGCCAGGGCGATTGCGGGAAATTTCCCGATGGGCGTCGCGGCAAATCGAATCGAGGAATGCGCCGGGGTCGGCAATAGACACTGTGGTTGCGGACTCAAGCGCCGTGTCGATCACTCGTTGCGCGGCCTCCGCACCACCCTGGTGTCCGCCCATACCATCGGCGAGCACCAGCAGGTAATCTTCTGCGCAAGGCAGGGGCAGCACAGCAATCCGGTCCTGCTGCTGGAGCCGCCCTCCGATGTCATGGGCGAGGGAAAAATGCCAACTCAAACCAACACCTCAAACCACCCCCCATGCCCGGCCATTACACCGCGCTTGTCTCATGAAACGTCATGGCGAGGTGGCGAATAACCAGGCCGTCTCCATCCTCGAGCCTGGTTTCCGATGAGCTCGGCACGCCGTTGATCCTGACCTTGCCGCCGGGGTGGGGCTCGATGTAGTAACCGTCCGCCCTGCGCTGAATTTTTGCCGCCAGGCCCGGAGCAAACCAACCCTCGGTATACATATCGCAGTTACGTGATTTACCGATTTTGAAATTGACCTTTTTTAACGAGTAGTGATCTCGCCTGCCCGGCACACCACACAACTGCAAACAGGCCTCGGTGCTTTTTTCCAGTTGCGCCAGGGCCTCGTTCAGCAGTTCTACGTCCAGCTCCGTGGTTTGATCCAGCGCCAGTGTCTTCCCTGGCTGGGCCGGTGATGGTTGCTGCACCTTGCCTTCCGCCTCCGCCACCAGGCGCAGCCGGTGTTTGAGAATGGTGATTTCATCACCTAATTCCAGATACCGGGTCTGTACGCGCAGGCCGTTGACAAAGATACCGTTAGTGCTTCTGGCGTCCTCGATACTCAGCGCATCTCCCTGTCGACGTATACGCGCGTGCAATTCGGAGACCCCCGAATTGGCAATGACGATATCGCAATCCGCCCCGCGCCCTATGGTGGTCACCTTGTCCCGCAGCTCGATCTCGCGTTCCAGCTCACCGTCAAAATATACTTGAATACAGGCCATCGTTTTATCCCCCTGTGGCACCGGCGTTTTATCGTTATCAGGGCGTCGGCACATCGACGACCCTGGCAAGGACACTGCCATTGGCGTGTCATGCATACTCAATAATAAGCGGCAATAGAGCTGCCCACCCGGTGCCACCACAGGGATGGGAACCAGGTCACAGTATGGAGAAGAATCACGGAAAAGAGGGGCGCGGGGAGCGCCCTAATAGTTGGTTCCGGCCAGCTCGGCCCGATCACGGCCCGCGTGTTTGGCGCGATACAAGGCCTCGTCACAACGGGCGAGCCATCCGAGGGAGTTTTCTCCACTGGACAATTCCGCCACACCACAACTCACCGTGAGCACGGCCTCCGGCAGGATATTGGCGTTTCGAACCAGGCTGCAAAACTCCTGCGCCAATTGATACGCCTGCGCGCTGTCGGTTTCGCTCAGCAAGATCACAAACTCCTCGCCGCCGTATCGAAACAGGCTATCGGTACGCCGCAGGCGCCGCTGCAGCAAGCGGACAAATTCTTTCAGTACCCGGTCTCCCTCGCCGTGGCCGAATTCATCGTTGATGCGCTTGAAATAGTCGATATCGAGCATGATCATCGACGCCACTTTCTGGTAGCGCTTATGCAACTCGAAGGTTTGCTCAAGCGACTCCATCAAATAGCGACGGTTATAGACAAGGGTCAGTGGATCCTGCACCGCGACTTTCTGCAAGAGTAAATCCTGGCGAGACACCAATTGCGAGAAAATACTGGTGCCGGCACCTAGCACCGCCATACTCAGCAACATAATGAACGCCTGTTGCGGCGGCAGGGTCTCGACGATTGCCGGCGCGGCCAGGCCATAACACAGCACACTGAGAATAATTGCCGAATTTCTCGGCAGGACAAAATGCAGCAGTACCAGCAGGGCAGGCGCCCAGTAGATATTGGCAGGGTATTGGTAATATATCGTCAGCAACAACACCAGTGTACACGCGCCCATCACCAGCAGCGGCGGCAACCCCGACCTGTTGCGCAAGAACAAGCGCCAGCAGTGCCAGATCATCGGCATCATGATGACGGTGAGGCCGGCGGCACTGACATAGTCCTGTGTCAGCATGGTAAGCGCTACAGCGGGCAGCAGCAGCACCGTGAGCAACACCGAAACCAGGCGAAATATCGCCTGCCGATAAACCGGCATTTCGGTGCCCTGTTGATCCAGATTGAAAACAATCTCGCCGCCGCGCCGCTTGCTGCCGACCTTATGGGCTGGCCGGGCGTCCCAGAAGTGTTGTTTTGTCTTTACCAGGTTCACAATTTTCCCTCTTTCTTCCCTCTTGGGGGCCGCTCGCCAAATCGCAGGGACAGCAACGCCCAAGGCGCTGAAATGGGACCCGCGTCCACACATCAGCACCTGCATTGGTTTGGTAACTATGTATAGGATTTCAGCAGGTGTTTAAAGGCGTTACGACCTCAATTGCGTTCGCTTGCTTCTTTATGGAAGCCTGTATACCAGCCTGAAGACCTTGTCCTGAAGGTTTTATCCTGAAGATCTCGCCCTCGGGGCCGGCTTGCGAACTGCAATTACTCTCCTTCGATGATGCAGGATTTTTGTAAAATATCCTGCTTACTTCGCGCTGAATCCGAAGCCATTGTCCAACCCCTGCCGGTCACGATCAAGCTCTTTTTTAACCTTTTTCTTCCCCGCATCCGGCATCGATTGGTTAAAAAATAAACACTAACCCCACAACCCTCGGCAGCGCTGGGCTCCCTCAGACTTCACGGCAGAAGTCCGGATTAAATCTATGATACATTGTCGTTTTATTGAGCATCAGAAGCGCCGCACCATGGCACGGCGAGCCGGACAGGAGTACAAATAATGAGCAAATTGGCGATTAGACCCTACCGACATGGCCTTCAGGAACTCGGCGGCGGCCTCTACGCCTGGTTGCAGCCCGATGGCGGCTGGGGCTGGAGCAATGCGGGGCTGGTAGTGGATGGCGAGGAATCGCTACTGGTGGATACCCTGTTCGACCTGGAGCTGACCGCGAGCATGCTGCACGCCATGAAAAACGCCGAGCCCCTCGCCGCCTCCCGTATCGGCACCCTGGTCAATACTCATTCCAACGGCGATCACTGCAACGGCAACGAACTGGTAGTCGGCGCTGAAATCATCAGCAGCGAAGCCACCGCTGAGGAAATGCGTTATGAGACCCCGGCGATTATGGTGGAGTACCTGAAGGCCGCAGCGGAACTCGGCGAAATGGGCGAGTACTTTATGCACTGCTTCGGCGATTTTAATTTCGAGGGCATTACCCAGAGCTTCCCCACCGTCACCTATCGTCAACAACTGCAGCGCCGGGTGGGCGACAAATCAATTGAACTGATCGAGGTGGGACCGGCCCACACGGCCGGTGACACCCTGGTCTACGTACCACAGGACAGGACGGTATTCACCGGGGATATCCTGTTCATCGAAGGCCACCCGCTGATGTGGGAGGGTCCTATCGGCAACTGGATCGCCGCCTGTGACCGCATGTTGTCGATGGAGATCGATACCGTGGTGCCGGGCCACGGCCCGATCACCGATAAAAACGGGGTGAGGGCGGTGCGAGACTATTTACGCTATATCAATGACGAGGCGCGCAAACGCTTCGATGCGGGAATGAGCTTCGAGCAGGCCGCGGTGGACATCTCCCTCACCGACTATGAGAGCTGGGGCGATGCCGAACGCATCGTCGCCAATGTGTCCACCCTGTACAAGGAGTTTGCCGGGGATGACTCGCCGACGGATGTGGCGGCTGTGTTCGCGCTTATGGCCGGGCTCTACCGGGATCGACGTAAATAGCAGCGTATGTTTCATATGAATGGCACTTACTTAAGAGCAAAGCATACAAGACGATGCATTTATATTATTGCAGTTGGGCAAGGAACCGGGGCTCCCAGCCCAGGACTCGAGCTAGGCGCCCCCCCGATAATACGTCCATGTAGGCTCGGGCGCCGGGTCCCCGACACGGACGTTGGGGCCTCAGGGTTTGTCTGGAACAAACCCGGCCAACCGGCGCACGGTCCTGCTCTGGAAACCCCGGTTCCTCCGTCAATATCGCTTTAGTAAGTGCCACTCAATACACAAGATATTATCCCTGGTCGGAGTTTTCCCGGCCCGGCTCAGCCATGGGCAAGGGCATGATAATGGGGTTGGCGGGCCCGGCATCGGGGGGATGGGGCTCGGGCTCCAAATCGTCCTCGGCCCCCAGCAGCACCGCCAACCAGCGAGTCTCGCTGCTGGCCTCGAAGCCGATTTTCAGGGTCATGGTCAGGGGTACCGACAGAAACATACCCACCGGCCCCAGCAGCCAACCCCAGAACACCAGGGAGATGAATACCACCAGCGCGGACAGACCCAGGCTTCGCCCCATCAGGCGAGTTTCGATCACATTGCCGTAGATACTATTGATAATCACATACAACAGCGCGACCCAACCCGCCATGGCGAAACCGAATTGAACCAGGGCCATCAATACGGCCGGAATCGCTGCGATCACCGAACCGATATTGGGGACAAAATTCAACATAAAGGCAACGATGCCCCACAGCACCGGGTAGTCGACGCCGATCAGGCTCAACACCAGGGTGACGGTGAGACCGGTCGCCAGGCTCATCAGGGACTTGATCACCAGATAGCGATTGAGGGTGGCGGAAAAGCGGCCAAAATTGGACATCGCATTGTCGGGGTTGTGGGATATCTCGCGAATTTTGTGACCGAAGCTGGACAGCTCCAGCAAAATAAAGGCCGTCGTCAGGAAAATCAGGAAGGCATTTGCCAGGGTACCGATCAGGCGATTAAAAGCGGTACCCACAAAGCCCATTGCGGCGCTCAAGTCCAACAGGCTCCTCGCCCTGGCCATGTCCGTTTCGATGCCGTGGGAAGCCAGCCATTGCAGGATCTGCCCGCTGATGGACTGTAAGCGGACTTGATATTCAGGCAGGTTTCTGGAAAACCCGTCCAGCGAGGAGCCGACCAGGCCGGACATCACCAGCGCCATACCGATTATGACGAACATCACCACGGCCAGGGCCAGCAACTGCGGCACGCGACGATGGGTCATCCAGAGCATCGGCGGAGCACCGATGGCCGCGATGAACAGGGCGATCAGGAAGGGGGTAACAATGGGTTCTGCACTTTTTACCCCCGCCATCACCACCACCAGTGCCGCTGTGGTCAGCAATACGATGGTGCTTTTCGGAAAGGTGCTCTGTTCGCTCATGCCGGCGCCCGGTCGATCAGGAAGGCCCGAGTTTAACCCGCGTCACAATTTGCCACCAATGGTTTTGGTGGCACAGCATCGATCGCTTAATCTATCGCTTAACGCCCCACAGCGATTACATTCACCTGAAATGCTGCCACGCAGGGACCGATTTCTAGGTTGAGGTATCTAACTTTCTATCTATAATCGCCGAATATCAGCGATTCGCCGGCAGGCTTCAGCAGGTAAAGGTTGATACAATGAGAACTGTAGAAAAGCACATAGCAGGCGATGCAGCCGAGTCTGAGGTGGCATAGTATATGATCCTGGCCAGGCACATAGCTGTACGTCTTGCCGCGGCGCTGGTGATAGTGCTCGCTGCCGGCTGCGCGATCATCCCCCTCGATGGAAACAACCCAACCAGCCATTCCCTGCCAGGGTCGACAGAGACCCGTATCGCCCAACGCCTGCAGCTGGATTCCCCGCCTCTCAGTGACGATCAGGCCAGCGCGGTACGCCTGCAAATCACCGGCTACCAGGCCTGGGAAGACCGCCTGCGCCTATTCCAGCTGGCGGACCGCAGCCTCGATATACAGTACTTCACCTGGGGTGACGATGAATCCAGCCTGGTACTGATGAGTCATGTCATCGATGCGGCGGATCGCGGGGTGCGGGTACGCCTGTTACTCGACGATATGATGGCGGTAAACCAGGCCATGCTGGTGCGGGTCGATGCCCATGAGAATATCGAAGTCCGCCTGTTCAATCCCTTTTCAACCCAGCGGGTCGATATTCTGGTCCGGCCGTTCGAGTGGCTGTTCAAGGATCGACTCAATGTACGCATGCACAACAAGGTTATTATCGTCGATAGCCTGGTCGGCATGGTCGGCGGTCGCAATATCGCCAACCGCTATTTCTGGCTCGATGCCGAATTCAATCATCGCGACCTCGATGCCGTGGTTATCGGTGCCGTGATCCCCCACTTGCAAACCAGCTTCGACGATTACTGGAACAGCCCCTGGTCGGTACCGATGAACCAACTGGAGAGCCCACCCAAACCCCGCCAGGTGCGAAAATACTATAAGGCACTGCAAAAGCTGCGCGATAGCGAGACAGTTACCGCACAGTTTGCCGCCGCCGCCCCGGTCGAACTCGCTGAGTACAATATTACCGCGGGGATGCAGGCAGCCCGGATTGAATTCATCGCAGACAGTCCGGACAAGGTCGTCAATCGGGAACCCAGCCAGTTCAATTACCTGGATACCCTGATCGAGGAGCAGGTCGAACGGGAATTGCTTGTCGGCATGGCCTACATGGTCTCGTCCGAGTCCATTATGGACCAGGCAACCCGGCTGACACAGCGCGGCGTCGAGGTGGCGGTGCTGACCAACTCACTGGTATCCATCGATTTCCCCGCGGCCTTTTCCGGCTACGTCTCCATTCGCAGCGAGCTTATTGACCTCGGCGTCGACGTCTATGAATACGCCGTCGATGCCAGCTACCGCGAATGTGCGGCTAGCTGCGCCGGCACCCACATGGGCTTTCACTCCAAGCTGTTGGTACTCGACCGAAAAATCAGTTACGTGGGATCGATGAATTATGACCCGCGCTCGATCGACCTCAACACCGAGGCGGGCCTGGTGATTTACAGCGAGACGGTGGCAGACCAGGTGGCAGCGGTTTTCTACCGGGACGCCGGCACAGCCAATAGCTGGCATGTCACCCACAACAGTCCCATGCGCTGGTCGAGACCGGGGCCGGACGGTGTGCCGGAGGAAAGAGACAGCGAACCGGACGCCAATATTCTGAATTGGCTGGGGGTTAAATTCTGGGGCGTGGTACCCCTCGGTGACCAGTACTGAGCCGGATCAGAAGGTCCACTCCAGCGAGGTAATGATACCGTAATCCGTTCCGCTCGCCTCCTCGCTACCCCGCTCAGTCTCTTGCTCGGGCGGCTGGTTATCGGTGCTGGCATAGACCGTAATCGCCCAGTTGAGGTCCTTGATGATCTCCCAGCGCACCTTGGTGTCCAGGTTGGTACGAACCCGACCGCTCTCGGTCAAGCTGGGAAACACGGTAAAACGTGCCGTCACGTCCGCCTTGGGCGTGTTGAATTTGAAAAACTCGTAGCCCACCGAGGCAAACGCCTCCAGCGAGGTGCGATCTTCCTTACCGGTGGTAAAGTATTGTTCGTTATTGAGTGCAAGACCGGCGGCGCTGTCTAAGCGGGTCCGGTTGGTATTGATAAATCGATGCAAGCCACCCCCCAGTATCAAGGCCCGCAGCCTCAAATCCAGCTCGGTATTCTGTTCCAGATTGCCCTGTGCCAATGAGTACCAATTCGGCTTGATATTCGCCTGGTGGGAAAACGTGGCGGTGTAACGCTCCGTTGCAGTGTTGTCGTTTTGGCTGGAAACCAGTGCGCTCAGGCTGGATGTATAGGAGTGGCGCCGGGTCCGGTATTTGGCATCCGCATTGAAATTCAACTGTAAATCCTCATTGGCCTTTTTGAAACTAAAGCCAAGACCGACCGAGCCATCCAGGCGATTCCAGAAGGTATCCTTGACTCGCTCGATCTCAACCACCGAGTACTTCTTTAAACGCACTGTCCTGTCGGCATAGGTAATATCCAGGCTATCCTGGTCGTCAGTGGTCTCGATTGAGCCAAACGCCAGCACCCCACTGGCGGTCTCCAGATTGAAAAATTTTGTCGACTCGATGCTGGAGATATCGAGCCATTCAATATAGATGGTGCCGATGCTATCGGTCTTGAAACGCAGCAGGCCACGCTGCATCTCCTTGATATCACCGGTGAGGCGGTCGCCATTGACCAGGGTAATGATATCCGTTTTCTGCGCCATCGCCGCGCCGGCAGACAGCAGCGCCAGGAGCAACAGGACACAGCTCAGAAAGCGTCTGGCAACATGGCCACGGGCGTCGTTATAAACGTTGCTCAAATCCGCACTCATCGATGGTCGATAGACAGCCTACAGAGGTACGCCAATCTGGTAGCGATTATCCTGGATCATGCGATCACTGGGCTCGGTCTGGTAATCGTCGATAATCGCCTCCTTTGCATCGTCCCAGCTATCGTATTGCTGCCCCCCAACCCGGTACACCCTCCGGGGTGACAAATCGAGCTGCGATTCGTCCTGGTAGACCTGATAGTGATCATCGCCGTGGGGCGGGGACAAGCCCGTGGCTTGCTCGCCATGGGCAATATACTCCTGTATTCCGTCATTGTCGGTATCCGCCAGCACCCAGGACAACTCGAGCACCCGATTGTAGGTACCGTCGGCGACCATGGTGTCGATAGCTCGATTGAAAGACGAGATGATCGCGCTGGCATTGGCCAGGGTTTTATTCAATACAAAATGCA
>JAUXCW010000026.1 GCA_030618705.1 Gammaproteobacteria bacterium
ACATCAAGATGGATGTGACGTTGATCGCGCCGATCGCGATGGAGGAAGGCTTGCGCTTTGCGATTCGTGAGGGTGGCCGCACAGTTGGTGCGGGCGTGGTCGCGAAAATCATCGAGTAAATGTAGCAGGGCGGCGCCTTTTAATTTGTTGCTGGTGGGAATTACCGGTTGACAGTTATAGGTGCCAGCCTTAATATACGCGCTCTGTTTTTCGCGGATCGAGCCTGATCTGGCGAGCACATAGTGCTTATTAAAAGTACGCCGATACAGTATAAATTGGAGTTTTGCTCAGGTGCAAAATCAGCGAATCCGAATTCGTCTCAAGGCTTTCGATCATCGGTTGATCGATCTGTCTACCCGGGAAATCGTCGAAACCGCCAAGCGGACCGGGGCGCAGGTCGTGGGCCCGATCCCGCTGCCGACCAAAAAAGAGAAATTTACCGTATTGACCTCTCCCCACGTCAATAAAGACGCGCGAGACCAATACGAAATTCGCACTCACAAGCGTCTGCTCGATATTATCGAGCCGACAGAAAAAACTGTCGATTCCCTGATGAAGCTGGATCTGGCGGCAGGCGTAGAAGTACAAATTAGTCTCGCTTAAAAGCGGGAGCAGCCCGGCCAGATTGTCCGGGCGTGGTGTGATGCACTGGAATGTGCGGCCATAGCGGGTATACAGCCCCATACACAAGAGGTTCGAGAAATGGCGATTGCTATTGTCGGCCGCAAATGCGGCATGACACGGATTTTTACAGACGAAGGTAATTCAATTCCGGTTACGGTGATTGAGGCTGAGCCCAATCGCATTAGCCAGGTCAAAAATGTTGATACCGACGGTTACGATGCCGTGCAGGTCACCACCGGTACACGTCGCGCTTCCAGAGTCAGCAAGCCCAGTGCGGGGCACTTTGCGAAAGCAGGTGTCGATGCAGGTCGCGGTCTGTGGGAATTTCGCCTCGAAGAGTCGTCGGAAGAGCTGGCTGTTGGTGGTGAGCTGACAGTAGGGGCCTTTGAAGCGGGACAGAAAGTCGATGTTACCGGTGTGTCGAAGGGAAAGGGTTTCCAGGGCGGGATCAAGCGCTGGAATTTCCATATGCAGGATGCAACTCACGGTAATTCGCTCTCCCATCGCTCCAACGGGTCAATCGGCCAAAACCAGACTCCGGGTCGCGTCTTCAAAGGTAAAAAGATGTCGGGTCATATGGGCGCCAAACGTATTACGGTGCAGAGCCTGGAGATCGTTCAAATCGATGCCGAGCGCAATTTATTGCTGGTTAAAGGCGCTGTACCTGGCGCCACGGGTGGGGATGTGATTGTTCGTCCCGCTGTAAAAGACAAGAACTCGTAGGGGATAGCTAATGCAGTTGAATGTTGCATCAGCCGTTAAGGGATCTTCTGAAGAAACCATCGAGGTTTCTGACGTGACCTTTGCCAAAGAATACAATGAGGATCTGGTTCACCAGGTGGTAACGGCGTACCTGGCGGGTGGTCGTCAGGGTACGCGGGCCCAGAAGAGCCGTGCCGAAGTCAGGGGCGGTGGCCGCAAGCCATGGCGCCAGAAAGGCACCGGACGTGCGCGTGCGGGAACTATCCGTAGCCCGATCTGGCGCAGCGGTGGCGTCACCTTTGCCGCCAAGCCCCAGGATCACTCGCATAAGGTGAACCGCAAAATGTATCGCGCCGCGCTGCGCTCCATATTGTCCGAGCTGGCGCGGCAGGATCGCCTGGTTGCCATCGACGAATTTTCGGTCGATCTGCCCAAGACAAAGCTGTTGCTGGAAAAACTCGATGGCCTCGGCCTCGACAATGTACTGGTGATTACCGAGGCGGTAGACAAAAATTTGTACCTGTCCGCGCGCAATCTCCACCGTGTCGATGTGCGTGATGTGGCGGCGATAGATCCGGTCAGCCTGATTGCATTCGATAAGGTGCTGCTGACCGTGCCGGCGCTGAAAAAGGTTGAGGAGATGTTGGCATGAACGCCGAGCATTTATACAAAGTGGTGTTGGCGCCGCACGTTTCGGAAAAAGCCACCATGGCTGCGGAAATGAATAACCAGGCAGTTTTTAAAGTGGCGGTCAACGCCACCAAGCCCGAGATCAAGAAGGCCATCGAAAAACTGTTTGATGTAAAAGTTAAAAGCGTTCAGGTGTTGAACGTAAAAGGAAAGGTCAAGCAGAATCGCTACGGCCGTATCAAAAAGCCGTCCTGGAAGAAGGCGTATGTCACGCTGGAAGAAGGCCAGGATATTGACCTCGCGATTGCGGGTTAACAGGGGAGTCGCTTAGAGATGCCAGTTGTAAAATGTAAGCCTACTTCTCCGGGGCGTCGCTTTGTTGTCAAGGTCGTCAATCCCGACCTGCATAAAGGTGCCCCGTACAAGCCGCTTCTGGAAAAAAAGAGCAAGTCCGGTGGGCGTAACAACAAAGGCCGCATCACGACCCGCCATATCGGCGGCGGTCACAAACAGCACTACCGAATTATCGATTTCAAACGCAATAAGGACAGTGTTCCCGCCCAGGTCGAGCGGCTGGAATACGATCCCAATCGAACCGCCAATATTGCCCTGCTTTGCTACCAGGATGG
The DNA here is from genome assembly GCA_030618705.1 of Gammaproteobacteria bacterium. Classification (GTDB taxonomy): domain Bacteria; phylum Pseudomonadota; class Gammaproteobacteria; order Pseudomonadales; family JAHEGP01; genus JAHEGP01. Next base: position 2,586 of record JAUXCW010000026.1, read on the forward strand.
CGAGCGCCGCTACATGATCGCCGCCAAGGGTATGAAGGCGGGTGATACGGTACTATCGGGCGAGCGTGCACCGATCAAGGCGGGCAACACGTTGCCGCTGCGCAATATTCCGCTGGGTACGGTGGTGCATTGCATTGAATTGAAACCGGGAAAGGGCGCCCAGCTGGCGCGAAGTGCCGGTGCGTCGGTGCAACTGGTAGCCCGTGAGGGTCAATACGCCACCTTGCGTTTGCGCTCCGGCGAAATGCGCAAGGTGTTGTCCGAGTGCCGGGCGACTATCGGCGAAGTTTCCAACAGCGAACACAGCTTGCGTTCGCTGGGTAAGGCCGGCGCCAGCCGCTGGCGTGGTGTCAGGCCCACGGTTCGCGGTGTGGCGATGAATCCGGTTGATCACCCCCACGGTGGTGGTGAAGGCCGTACTTCCGGCGGTCGCCACCCGGTAAGCCCCTGGGGTACGCCGACCAAGGGATACAAGACACGCAAGAACAAGCGCACCGACAAGTATATCGTGCGTCAACGGAACAAATAGTTTCGGCCACTGTAGATTAAGAGGGCGGATTTGTGCCGCGATCATTAAAGAAAGGCCCGTTTATCGATCTTCATTTGATGAAGAAAGTGGAAACGGCAGTGCAGAAGAATGACAAGCGTCCAATCAAGACCTGGTCGCGCCGTTCGATGATTACGCCGGAGATGGTTGGCTTGACTATTGCCGTGCATAACGGACGCCAGCATGTGCCGGTATTCGTCAGTGAGGATATGGTCGGTCACAAGCTCGGTGAATTTGCCGCCACGCGAACCTTTAGAGGCCACGCGGCAGATCGCAAAGTGAAACACTAGCGACAGTCTTCAAGGAATATAGACATGCAACAAGTAGCTGCAAAACTCAGGGGCGCCAGGATCTCGGCGCAAAAGGCCAGGTTGGTCGTGGATCAAATTCGCGGCAAGTCGGTTGAAGAGGCGCTTAACGTGCTTGAGTTCAGCAACAAGAAGGCCGCAGCCATCGTCAAGAAGGTGCTCAATTCGGCCATTGCAAACGCCGAGCACAATGAAGGCGCTGATATCGACGAACTGCGGATTGCGACTATTTTTGTTGACGAAGCAATTACGCTCAAGCGGATAAAGCCGCGAGCAAAAGGGCGGGCGGATCGCATTTTGAAGCGCTCATGCCATATTACCGTTAAAGTGGCTGACAGCTAAAAGCGACAGGAGACGACCAGTTATGGGTCAAAAAGTACACCCGATAGGAATCCGGCTTGGAATCGTTAAAGACCACAATTCGGTGTGGTATGCGGATAAGCAGGGTTATGCAGATAATCTGATCGCGGACCTGAAGGTTCGCGAGTATATCCAGGGCAAGTTGTCCCATGCGTCGGTTAGCCGGGTGGTTATCGAAAGGCCTGCACAAACAGCAAAGGTGACGATCCACACGGCAAGGCCCGGTGTCGTCATCGGCAAGAAAGGCGAAGAGGTAGACAAGCTGCGCAAGGAACTGACCTCGATGATGGGCGTTCCGGTGCAAATCAATATCGAGGAGATTCGCAAGCCCGACCTCGATGCCAAGTTGGTGGCGCAGAATGTTGCACAGCAACTGGAACGTCGGGTGATGTTTCGGCGCGCCATGAAGCGCGTAATGCAAAACGCCTTGCGAAACGGTGCGCAGGGTATTCGAATCCAGGTGTCGGGTCGGCTCGGTGGCGCGGAAATTGCCAGAACCGAATGGTACCGTGAGGGCCGTGTACCCTTGCATACGCTGCGGGCGGATATCGACTACGCCACCTATGAGGCGCATACCACCTACGGCGTTATCGGTGTAAAGGTATGGATTTTCAAAGGTGAGATTCTCGAAACCAATACTAACACTCCGGCAGAAACGGGTTCTGCCGCGTAATTTGGCTGGGTTAAAGGGTATATCGAATGTTACAGCCTAAGCGAACCAAGTTTCGTAAGCAGATGAAGGGCCGCAACCGCGGTCTCGCCAATCGCGGCGGTAAAGTTTCCTTTGGCGAGTTCGGCCTCAAGGCAACGGGTCGCGGTCGGCTTACAGCGCGCCAGATTGAAGCGGCACGTCGAGCAATGACTCGTCACATCAAGCGTGGCGGGAAAATCTGGATTCGAGTGTTTCCGGATAAGCCTATTACCGGCAAGCCCCTCGAGGTTCGCCAGGGTAAAGGTAAGGGTAATGTCGAGTACTGGGTGGCGCAGATCCGCCCCGGCAGAGTACTCTACGAGGTTGAGGGCGTATCGGAGGATATGGCGCGGGAAGCATTTGCCCTGGCTGCCGCCAAACTTCCGATTGCCACGACATTTGTCAAGCGGACGGTGATGTGATGAAAGCGAGTGAGTTGCGCGAGAAGTCTGTTGAGGATTTGAATGCCGAGTTGCTCAAGGCCAGGGAAGAGCAGTTCAAGTTGCGCATGCAAAAGGCGACCGGCCAGCTAGGCCAGACACATTTGCTCAAGGCGTCGCAACGTGGCATAGCCCGTATCAAAACGGTGCTGACGGAAAAGGCAGGTAATTGAGTATGTCGCAGGAAACAGCAGTTCGTACCGTCACTGGCAGGGTTGTCAGCGACAAGATGGATAAGACTATTACCGTGTTGGTCGAGCGCAGGGTCAAGCATCCGGTCTACGGAAAGTACCTGACCCGCTCTACCAGGCTCCATGCCCACGATGAAAACAACGAGTGCAAGGCGGGTGATCTGGTGACCATCAAGGAAACACGGCCCATATCGAAGTCAAAAACCTGGGCACTGGTAAAAGTTGAGCAACAGGTTTCACAGGTTTAAACGAAACGGTATATGGGCGGCGGCACTGGCTGCCATTGGCGGAGTTGGATAATGATACAGACACAAAGTTACTTAGACGTCGCAGATAACAGCGGTGCGCGCCGGGTCATGTGTATCAAGGTGCTCGGTGGTTCACATCGACGCTACGCACGGGTGGGCGACCTGATCAAGGTCACGGTCAAGGAGGCCATCCCCCGCGGCAAGGTTAAAAAGGGCCAGGTGTTGAGTGCGGTGGTCGTGCGTACACGCAAGGGCGTGCGGCGCGGTGACGGATCATTGATCAAGTTTGATGATAACGCCGCGGTATTGCTAAACGCTCAGCAGGCGCCGATCGGTACGCGGATTTTTGGCCCGGTTACCCGGGAGCTGCGTTCCGAAAAGTTTATGAAGATTATTTCTTTGGCACCGGAAGTGCTGTAACAGACGGGGCGATCGAGGTCAGACAATGCGCAAGATCAAAACAGATGATGACGTAATCGTCATCACCGGCAAGGACAAGGGAAAACGTGGCAAGATCGTCAAGTTGATAGGCGAGGATCGCGTGCTGGTTTCCGGCATCAATATGGTGAAGAAACACCAGAAACCCAATCCACAGGCGGGTGTTCCCGGCGGTATCGTCGAGCAAGAGGCGGCGCTCCAGGTGTCCAATGTGGCAATTTTTAATCCTGCGACCAGCAAGGCGGATCGAGTCGGGTTCAAGGTCGAGGGCGGGAAAAAGATACGCGTTTTTAAATCAAGCGGCGAAGCAGTAGACGCATAGACGCAGACGGGTAGTTGCAATGGCAAGGCTGAAAGAAGTATACGAAAACGAGTTGGTGGCGAAGCTGAAACAGGAGCTCGGCCTCGATAATGTAATGCAGGTTCCGCGCATTACCAAGGTAACCCTGAATATGGGCCTGGGTGAGGCGGTGGGTGACAAGAAGGTCATGGAGCACGCATTGCGTGACCTGGAGCAAATCGCCGGGCAGAAAGCCGTGGCGACGCTTGCGCGCAGGTCGATCGCCGGTTTCAAGATTCGCGATGGTTGGCCGATAGGCGCCAAGGTGACCTTGCGCAGTGAACGCATGTACGAATTTCTGGAGCGCCTGATTTCGATAGCGATTCCGCGGATTCGTGATTTCAGGGGCGTTAGCCCCAAGCAGTTCGACGGTCGGGGCAATTTCGCCATGGGTGTGACCGAGCAGATTATCTTTCCGGAAATCGATTACGACCAGGTAGACAAATTGCGTGGTCTGGACGTTGTTATCACAACAAGTGCGCGTACCGACGATGAAGGTCGAGCCTTGCTGCGAGCATTTAACTTTCCATTGAAGAGCTAGGAGTTCGCTAACGATGGCAAAAGTCTCCATGATAGAGCGCGAAAAAAAGCGCACACGTATGGTAGCCAAGTACAGCGCAAAGCGTGCTGAACTTAAAGCGATTATCGCCAACGCCGACGCCGGCGATGAAGAGCGCTGGGACGCGCAGATTGCGCTGCAGAAGTTGCCGCGCGATGCGAGCCCGGTGCGCCAGCGGCGGCGTTGCAAATTGACCGGCAGGCCCCATGGGGTCTATCGCAAGTTTGGCCTGTCACGCAATAAGTTGCGTGAGGCCGCCATGCGCGGCGATGTGCCGGGCCTTGTGAAGTCAAGCTGGTAGACCGCGAAAGCGGTTTGCGATAAATCACAGGAGCAAGCAAACAATGAGTATGCAAGATCCATTAGCCGATATGCTGACGCGGATTCGCAACGCGCAGATGGCGCAGATGACATCGGTCTCCATGCCTTCATCCAAGGTCAAGGTATCGGTGGTTGAGGTATTGAAGAGTGAAGGCTATGTCGAGGCGTTCGATGTCAGTGAAGTCGATGGTCACAAAGAGCTGACGGTCGCACTCAAATACCACGACGGTCGGCCGGTTATCGAGGAGATCAACCGGACAAGTCGCCCGGGGCTGCGTGCCTATGTCGGCAAGGCAGATTTACCGAAGGTGAAAGGTGGGCTGGGTGTCGCCATTGTTTCCACCAGTAAAGGTGTGATGACCGAGCGTGCGGCTCGTGCCGCAGGTGTAGGTGGCGAAATTATTTGTACCGTATTTTGATCGCCGGAATTTTTGACAGGTAAGCACATATGTCACGAGTAGGAAATACGCCCGTCGAGATCCCGGGTAGCGTCGAAGTCAAGCTACAGGGGCAGCAAGTCTCGGTAAAGGGTGGAAAGGGAAGCCTGGAGCTGGCCGTGCATAATTCGGTCGAGGTGACCCAGGAAGGCAGCAGCCTTAATTTTTCCGCGCGCAACCGTGACAAGCAGTCACGAGCGCTGTGCGGAACCATGCGGGTGCTGGTCAATAATATGGTGACCGGCGTCAGTGAAGGTTTCGAGAAGAAGCTGGAGTTAAACGGTGTCGGCTATCGGGCCAAGATTTCCGGTAAGACCGTCAACCTGACCCTGGGATTTTCCCATCCGGTCGAATATCAGCTGCCCGAAGGTGTCACAGCGGAGACTCCCAGCCAGACGGAAATCGTGGTGAGGGGTATAGACAAACAGTTGGTTGGCCAGGTGGCTGCGGAGATTCGCGGGTTTCGACCACCCGAGCCCTACAAGGGTAAAGGTGTACGATACTCCGGTGAGTATGTGCGTCGCAAGGAAACCAAGAAGAAGTAACGAGGTAGCTCATGAGCGTGAAGAGAACTGCAAGACTACGCCGTGCGCGTCGCAGTCGGGCCAAGATACGGGAGTTAGGCGTATCCCGGTTGTGTATTTATCGCACACCGCGCCATATTTACGCCCAGGTCATCGCCGGTTCCGGCGATGCGGTATTGGCAGCGGCCTCTACCCTGGATAAAGATCTGCGGCAGAGCGCCACCGGCAATACCGATGCGGCGAGCAAGGTCGGGCTGCTGATTGCAGAGCGGGCAAAGGCAGCGGGTATTGCAAAAGTGGCGTTTGATCGCAGTGGCTATAAGTACCACGGTCGAGTGAAAGCACTGGCAGAAGCGGCCCGCGAAGGCGGCCTTGAGTTTTAGGGTTTAAGGTAGAGATATGGCTTACAAAGATCATGGTGATAAGGGCCAAACGGAAGGCCTGCAGGAAAAGCTGGTACAGGTAAACCGTGTGGCCAAGGTGGTAAAAGGTGGTCGTATATTCGGTTTCACCGCCTTGACCGTCGTCGGTGACGGCAAGGGCCGGGTTGGCTTCGGTCGCGGAAAAGCCAGGGAAGTCCCTGTCGCGATCCAGAAGGCGATGGAGGCAGCGCGTCGCAACATGATTGAGGTGCAGCTAAATGGCGACACCATTCAATACCCGGTAAAGGCCCAGCACGGCGCATCCAAAATATATATGCAGCCGGCATCGGCCGGTACCGGCGTTATCGCCGGTGGCGCTATGCGAGCGGTGCTGGAGCTGGCCGGCATTCACAACGTGCTGGCCAAGTGCTATGGCTCTACCAATCCGGTGAACGTGGTGCGGGCAACTTTCAACGGCTTACAGAAGATGCGTTCGCCGGAAGACGTTGCCGCCAAGCGCGGTAAAACAGTAGAGGAAATCCTGGACTAGGACGGGTAGTAGAATGGCCAAGAAAACGATCAAGGTAACCCAGGTGCGCAGCACCATCGGCCGTCTGCCGGCGCATAAGGCTTGCGTAAATGGCCTCGGTTTGCGTCGCATCGGGCAATCGATTGAAGTCGAGGATACTCCCTCGGTGCGCGGCATGATTAACAAGGTTGATTACCTGTTGCAGGTAGAGGAAGCGTAGGCATGACTGAAGGGTTGCGTTTAAACAGCTTGAGCCCGGCTCCCGGCCGTATCAAGCAAGCTCGACGTGTCGGTCGCGGTATCGGTAGTGGTTTCGGCAAAACAGCCGGCCGCGGTCACAAGGGGCAGAAGTCCCGCTCCGGTGGTACTGTGCGGCCGGGTTTTGAGGGCGGCCAGATGCCCTTGCAGAAGCGCCTGCCCAAATATGGCTTTACCTCGCGTATCGGTCGTAAAACCGCCAGTATTCGACTCGCCGAGTTGGGCAAGATCGAAGGTGATACCGCAGATCTCGAAGCGCTGCGCAAGGCGGGCCTGGTCAATGCGAGCATCACCCGGGCAAAGGTATTCCTGGCCGGTGAGCTCACGCGTGCGGTATCGGTCAAGGGAATGCGTGTGACCAAAGGCGCCCGGGCGGCTATAGAAGCCGCCGGCGGCACGGTCGAGGAATAAATGGCGAACAAGCAGGCGCAGACTTCACTAAACAGCCAATCCGGTATGGGTGAGTTGTGGGCTCGGCTTCGCTTTTTATTCCTGGCCATTCTCGTGTACCGGGTGGGCACCCATATTCCGGTGCCGGGAATCGACCCCGATAGACTGGCCGCCATGTTCAACCAGAACCAGGGCACTATCCTCGGTCTGTTCAACATGTTCTCCGGTGGCGCCCTCGAGCGCATGAGTATCCTGGCGCTGGGGATTATGCCTTATATTTCGGCATCGATAATCATGCAATTGATGTCTGCGGTATCACCGCACCTGGAACAACTGAAGAAGGAAGGTGAGTCGGGCCGGCGCAAGATCAGCCAGTACACTCGCTACGCCACAGTGGCGCTGGCCCTGGTTCAGGCCTCGGGCATGGCGGTTAGCCTGGCGAGCCAGAACCTGGCTTACGCACCGGGTTTTACCTTCTATTTTGTTGCGATCAGCTCATTGGTTACCGGCGCCGTATTTATGATGTGGCTAGGTGAACAAATGACCGAGCGCGGTGTCGGAAACGGCATCTCGATGCTGATTTTCGCCGGTATCGTCGCCGGTTTGCCCGGGGCAATCGGCCAGTCACTGGAGCAGGCGCGCCAGGGAGAACTGAATATCCTGGTCTTGTTGTTTATGCTGGTACTGGCCTTTGTGGTCATTTTCGGCATTGTATTTATCGAGCGGGGCCAGCGTCGCATAGCAGTACACTATGCGCGGCGGCAGCAGGGTCGCAAGTCTTTTGCCGCCCAGAGCAGTTTCCTGCCGCTCAAGGTCAATATGGCCGGTGTTATCCCCGCCATATTCGCCAGTAGTATCCTGCTGTTTCCGGCGTCACTGGCCCAGTGGTTCGGCCAGTCCCCCTCCGGTAATATGGAGTGGTTGCAGGAGCTGTCCCTGGCAATAGGTCCGGGGCAACCCCTCAACATTATTTTGTTCACGATCCTGATTGTGTTTTTCTGTTTCTTCTACACGGCATTGATGTTCAATCCCGAGGAAGTTGCCGATAACCTCAAGCGATCCGGGGCGTTTATCCCGGGGATCAGGCCGGGCAAGCAGACGGCGCAGTACATCGACGGCGTGCTGACACGGTTGACGATGTTCGGTTCCGCCTATATTGCCGCGGTGTGTTTGCTGCCGCAGTTCCTGGTGGTGGCCTGGAATGTGCCGTTCTACCTGGGTGGCACCTCGCTGTTGATCGTGGTGGTCGTGGTAATGGATTTTATGTCTCAAGTGCAATCTCACCTGATGTCCCATCAGTACGATCACTTGATGAAGAAATCCAATTTGAAGAGTTATGGCGGTCGGACGTAAACCGACCACACTATTTGGAGTAGATGATGAAAGTCAGGGCCTCGGTCAAAAAAATCTGCCGCAATTGCAAAATCATCAAGCGCAGGGGAGCTGTGCGGGTGATATGCAAGGCTGAGCCGCGCCACAAGCAGCGGCAGGGCTGATATGCCCATCGCCCTGTTTTGGGTGCATGCGGTTGATTTTTGACTGATCAGCCGCTATGCTATGGCGCCTTTTTTGTGGACATACCGCAAATCGGCATCTGTTGTTTCAGAAGATTAATTGGAGTGGAGTGAATGGCTCGTATAGCTGGAGTCAACATACCGGACCACAAGCACACGGTAATATCGCTGACCTACATCTACGGCGTTGGCCGTACTACCGCGCAGAAGCTCTGTGCGGTGACAGGTGTGGTAGAGAGTGCCCGGCTCGGTGAATTGAGTGCCACACAGATGGACGCCCTGCGCACCGAGGTCGCCAAGCTGAACGTCGAGGGTGACCTGCGGCGGGAAGTCAGTATGAACATCAAGCGCTTGCTGGATCTCGGTTGTTACCGGGGCGTGCGCCACCGACGCGGCTTGCCGCTGCGTGGCCAACGCACCAAAACCAACGCCAGGACTCGCAAGGGTCCGCGTCGTCCCATCAAGCGATAGACGATTGTTTAGTGTAGCTGCACCACTTGTGCAGTGCTGATATTAAACGGGAAATAGAAATGGCAAAAGGCAGTTCGAAATCCGGCCGCAAAAAGGCCAAAGTCAATGTTGTCGATGGTATCGCGCATATCTATGCGTCGTTTAACAATACCATCGTTACCATCACTGATCGTCAGGGCAATACGCTGGCGTGGGCTACCGCCGGGGGTTCCGGTTTCCGGGGCTCGCGCAAAAGCACGCCGTTTGCCGCCCAGGTTGCGGCTGAGCGTGCCGGGCTGGCAGCACAGGAGTACGGCTTGAAGAATCTCGATGTTGAGGTAAAGGGCCCTGGCCCCGGTCGTGAGTCGGCAATTCGCTCGTTAAATAATGCCGGTTACAAGATTTCAAATATTACAGACGTCACACCGATTCCCCATAATGGTTGTCGCCCGCCTAAAAAGCGCCGCGTTTAATCGGCTGTTAGATCAGGATTAATTTACCATGGCAAGATACATAGGCCCTACCTGTAAGTTATCACGACGTGAAGGCACTGACCTTTTTCTCAAGAGCGGTGTGCGTCCACTGGAGTCCAAGTGCAAGCCTGAGTCCACCCCCGGCCAGCAGGGAATGCGCCGCGGTCGGCTCTCGGATTATGGCGTGCAGTTGCGCGAGAAACAAAAAGTTCGCCGTATCTACGGGGTTCTCGAGCGCCAGTTTCGCAACTACTACAAGCAAGCGGCGCGGGGTAAGGGCGCAACCGGTGAAAACCTGCTTCAGCTGTTGGAGGGCCGACTGGATAATGTTGTCTATCGTATGGGCTACGGTGCTACCAGAGCGGAGTCACGCCAGCTGGTCAGCCACAAGGCGATCCTGGTCAATGGGCAAACCGTCAATATCCCGTCTTACCAGGTAAATGCCGGTGATGTCGTGGCGGTGAAGGAAAAGTCCCGAAAGCAACTTCGCATTCAATCGGCAATGGCGCTGGCAGAAAATCGCGCGCCCTGCGAATGGCTGGAAGTCGACAGCAAAAAAATGGAAGGTTTGTTCAAGGCGATCCCCGAGCGCGTGGAGTTGCCGTCCGAGATCAACGAGAACCTGATCGTAGAACTTTATTCCAAGTAACGAATTTATCCTGGACGTTCATCCCGGATCAGTGCCGCAGGTAAAAATATGCAGAGTGCCGTAAACGAATTACTTACCCCTAAATTCATCGGTGTCGACCAGCTGACATCGACCCACGCCAAGGTGACCCTCGAGCCCCTCGAGCGGGGCTTCGGTCATACCCTGGGCAATGCATTGCGTAGGATATTACTCTCTTCCATGCCTGGCTGTGCCATCGTGGGTGTGGAGATCGACGGCGTACTGCACGAGTACAGCACCATCGAGGGCGTGAGTGAAGACGTCATCGAGATCCTGCTGAATCTGAAAAACGTCGCTATCGTGATGGAAGGGAAGGACGAGACTGTCGTCACCCTCAGCGCCAAAGGGCCATGTGTGGTCACCGCTGCCGATATTCAACTCGGCAACGACATGGAAATCGTCAATCCCGAACACCTCATCGCCCATCTCAGCGAGGGCGCGGAGTTGCAGTTGGCGCTGACGGTTGCGCGGGGCAGAGGTTATGAGCCCGCCGATAGCCAGGACACGGATGAAGAGGAGACCAAGGTCATCGGCAAGCTTCAGCTGGATGCGACGTTCAGTCCGGTAAGAAGGGTGTCCTACTCGGTAGAAAATGCACGAGTGGAGCAGCGTACGGACCTGGATAAGCTGGTGCTGGACCTGGAAACCAACGGCACTATCGATCCGGAAGATGCGATTCGCCGCGCCGCGACGATATTGCAGAAACAATTGGCAGTGTTCGTCGATCTGGAAAGCGCGGCGGAAGCACCCAGTGAAGAACCCGAAGAAGAGATCGATCCCATACTGCTGCGTCCCGTCGATGACCTGGAGCTGACCGTGCGCTCTGCGAATTGTCTCAAGGCGGAAAGCATCTACTATATCGGTGACCTGGTTCAGCGTACCGAAGTAGAGCTGCTGAAAACGCCTAACCTGGGGAAAAAATCCCTCACCGAAATCAAGGACGTGCTGGCGTCGCGGGGCCTTTCCCTGGGCTTGCGACTCGACAACTGGCCGCCCGTCAGCTTGCGTAACGACGAGAGGGTGTTGAACCCCTAGGCAAGCCGGGCATCGTAACAGAATAGATCGCCGCCAGAGCGGTGGCATTGTGAAGGAATTAGTGTCATGCGACATCGGAAAAGTGGACGCCAGTTAAACCGCAACAGCTCACATCGCAAAGCGATGTTCCGCAATATGACGTGTTCTCTGGTGGAACACGAGGTGATCAAGACCACCTTGCCCAAGGCCAAGGAACTGCGTCGACACGCGGAGCCGCTGATTACCCTGAGTAAAAGCGACTCTGTGGCCAATCGCCGGCTGGCGTTCAGCCGCCTGCGGGACAAGAGTGCCGTCGGCAAGCTGTTCAATGAACTGGGTCCGCGTTACCAGGAGCGGCCCGGTGGCTATCTGCGCATTATGAAGGCAGGCTATCGAGCCGGTGACAAGGCGCCCATGGCCTATGTCGAACTGATGGATCGGCCGGTCGCCGATATCGATATGGATGAGACCGAAGCGGATTAAGTAGACAAGCGGCCTGCTGCCGGCAACCGTAAAGAGAACCGGGCATAAGCCCGGTTTTTTTGTGATAACTGTCGAAGATTTTTACAAAAACATCAGGCGCGACACGAGAAAGCATAACTAACACATTGAATATAAAGAAAAATGTTAAGTTGGCATCGACTTTGCAACACCATATTCCCATTCATTGGTTTTTACTCAAGGAAGATCGGTTTGTTAGCGGTTAAACATCTTTCAGTCTCATGGGTAGTGCTCCTGGCGTCATTGATGACGTCATTGATAACAGTAAAAGCCCATGCTTCGCTGGTCGATTCCGATTCCACCGGGTCCCAGGCGCTACCCCAGGTTGCCGAATCGGCCAGTGCCGCCGGCACTACCTTTGGCCCGCCCGATCCGGGGATAGCTGCAAACAACTACCTGGCAGCGGCCTTCGATCCCCCGGCCAGCCCCCGGGGTTTCCACACGGCAATCTCTACGATACAGCGTGATACCGGTGCGCGGCGCTCGGTGTTGCAGGGCGGCAATGAGGAGATCAAAACCCAGCGGCAGGCGGTTACCGCGGTTCCGGAGCCCAGTGTGGTCGGGCTTTTATTGACCGGTTTGCTGGCGCTTGTATTGTCCCGTCGAAGGCGCCGGCCAGGCTGAACCTGGACACAGAATTCGTTTCTATGAGCCCGCTATCCGCGGGCTTTTTTATATCTGGCGTCAGGCGTGGGCGCTCTGCTTCTCGGGGCTCTCCTGTTTATGCCGTTTCAGCAGCGGGGCGAGGTACCGTCCGGTATGGCTGGAGGAGTGCTCGGCAAGCTGCTCCGGCGTACCGGAGGCGATAATGGTTCCGCCCTTGTCGCCGCCCTCCGGGCCGAGGTCAACCAGCCAATCCGCCGTTTTTATCACATCCAGGTTGTGTTCGATAACCACGATGGTATTGCCGTGATCACGCAGGCGGTGGAGGACACCCAGCAGTTGCTTGATATCATGGAAATGCAGACCGGTGGTCGGTTCATCGAGAATGTACAGGGTTTTTCCTGTATCGCGGCGGGACAGCTCGCGGGACAGTTTGACCCGCTGCGCTTCGCCACCCGACAGCGTGGTCGCCGCCTGGCCGAGCTTGACGTAGGTCAGGCCCACGTCCATCAGGGTTTGCAGTTTATTCGCGATGGCCGGGACGTTGGTAAAAAACGGGTGGGCATCCTCCACCGTGAGCTCCAGCACCTCGTAGATGTTTTTGCCCTTGTAGCGAATATCCAGGGTTTCCCGGTTGTAGCGCTTGCCGTTACACACATCGCAGGGGACGTAAATGTCCGGCAAGAAATGCATTTCGACTTTACTCACGCCATCGCCCTGGCACGCCTCGCAGCGACCGCCCTTGACGTTGAAACTGAAGCGTCCCGGTTTGTATCCCCGGGAGCGCGACTCCTGGGTCTGTGCAAACAGCTCGCGTATGGGGGTAAACAGTCCGGTGTAGGTGGCCGGGTTCGAACGGGGTGTTCGGCCGATAGGGCTCTGGTCGATGTCGATGCATTTATCGACCAGTTCCAGGCCGGCGATACTCCGGTAGGGGGATGGGTGTAGCGTGGTCGCCTTGTTCAGCTCGGTCGCCGCTATCGGGTAGAGGGTGTGATTGACCAGGGTTGATTTGCCGGAGCCGGAGACGCCGGTTACACAGGTCATCAGGCCCAGTGGTATTTCCAGCGTGACGTTTTTCAGGTTGTTGCCGCTGGCACCCTTGAGCACGATGCGTTTGCCGGGCGTCGGGGGGATGCGTTTTGCCGGCAGCGGGATAGATTGCTTGCCACTGAGGTACTGGCCGGTGAGGGAGCGCGGATTGCGCAGCACGCGGTTGAGCTTGCCGCTCTCGATGACTTCGCCGCCATGTACCCCGGCGCCGGGACCTATGTCGATGATATGGTCCGCCGAGCGAATCGCATCTTCGTCGTGCTCGACGACGATAACCGTATTGCCGAGGTCCCGCAGGTGGGTCAAGGTCTTCAGCAGGCGCTCGTTATCTCTCTGGTGCAGTCCTATGGAGGGTTCGTCGAGAATATACATGACCCCGACCAGGCCTGCACCGATCTGGCTGGCCAGGCGGATACGCTGTGCCTCACCCCCGGAGAGCGTCTCCGAATTGCGATCGAGGGTCAGGTAGTTGAGGCCGACATCGGCCAGGAACTGCAGGCGGCTGCGCAACTCCTTGAGAATTTTGTCGGCTATTTCGCCCTGTCGACCGGCCAATTTCAGTTGTAGCAGGTAGTCCAGGGCCTCGCTGATTGAGAGGCTGGTAATCTCGGGCAGGCTTGTATTATTGACGAACACATGGCGTGCATCCCGGCACAGGCGCGTACCCTTGCACTCGGGGCAGACCTGGGTGCTCAGATATTTGGCGAGATCCTCACGCACCATCTGGGAGTCGGTATCCCGGTAGCGTCGCTCGAGGTTGGGGATGACGCCTTCAAAGGCGTGTTCTCGGCGGTAGACATCGCCGCGGTCATTGATATAACTGAAGGTGATCTGTTCCCCTTTACTGCCGTACAGCACCACCTCGCGGTGTTTCTTCTTCAGCGTGTCGAAGGGTGCATCGATGTCGAAGCCGTAGTGTTCGGCCAGCGAGCCGAGCATATGGGAGTAGTAAACGCTGCGTCGGTCCCAGCCGCGTATGGCTCCCGCGGCGAGGCTGGCCTCGGGGTGCTGTACCACCCGCTCCAGATCGAACACCTGGTTGACGCCGAGGCCGTCGCAGCGAGGACATGCGCCGGCCGGGTTGTTGAAGGAAAACAGCCGCGGTTCAAGCTCCGCGATCGAGTGGCCGCATTCCGGACAGGCGAAGCGGGCGGAAAAGACCAGGTCCGCTTGCTCTCCATCCATCAGGCTGACCGTCGCCAGGCCGTCCGCCAGTTCCAGTGCATTTTCCAGGGATTCAGCCAGCCGTATATCGGCGTCGGGCCGGACCTTCAGGCGGTCGACGATGACCTCGATGGTATGTTTTTTGTTTTTCTCCAGTGCGGGCAGCTCGTCGAGCTCATAGACGACATCATCGATGCGGACACGCACATAACCCTGGGCGCGCAGTTGCTCGAACAGCTGTAAATGCTCGCCTTTGCGGCCCTGTATCACCGGTGCGAGCACCATAATGCGCGACTCCGCCTCCATCGCCAGGATACTGTCCACCATCTGGGAAATCGTTTGCGCCTCCAGCACATGGCCGTGATCCGGGCACTTCGGGGTGCCCACCCGGGCATAGAGCAGCCGTAAATAATCGTATATCTCGGTAATGGTGCCCACCGTGGAGCGCGGGTTGTGGGAGGTGGATTTTTGCTCGATGGAAATTGCCGGTGACAGCCCTTCGATATGGTCGATGTCGGGTTTTTCCATTAACGAGAGGAACTGGCGGGCATAGGTGGAGAGCGATTCCACATAACGGCGCTGGCCCTCGGCGTAGAGGGTGTCGAAGGCCAATGACGACTTACCCGATCCGGACAAGCCGGTAATGACGATTAGTTTATCCCGGGGAATTTCCAGGTCTATATTTTTCAGGTTGTGGGTTCGTGCGCCCCGTACAATAATTTTGTCCACGATCGCCTCGCAATTCGGCAAAACAGACAAGTATATCGATAGTGAGCGTGCGCGGCAGCTATTTTGCTGTTTTATTGGATGTGAGTGAGGATGTGGGTGTCTGTCACCGTAAGTCATTCGGCTCTGGCAGCAGTGACGGCAATCGGCATTTTCCGCTGAGCGGATAGCTGCTATTATACGCGCCGCTCAATTCCCGGTGCAGCAGCCGATCATAGCCCCCGTTAACGACATGGCACAATCCTCAACTCATTCTATGCTTCCGCTTGAAAAGCGCGCTATAGGTTCGCTTGCGCTGCTCTACGGCTTTCGCATGCTTGGCCTGTTTATGCTGTTGCCGGTGTTGGCGCTATACGCTGCGGATTATGAGCATAGCTCGCCCACCCTGATCGGCCTGGCGCTGGGCATCTATGGCCTGAGCCAGGCGCTATTGCAAATTCCCTTCGGTATGTTGTCCGACCGGATCGGCCGCAAGCCGGTCATCTACGTCGGTCTTTTACTGTTCGGCGCCGGCAGCGTCATTGCCGCCGGTGCGGTCTCCATCTGGGTTGTGATACTGGGGCGCGCGCTGCAGGGCAGCGGAGCCATCGCCAGTACTATTCTGGCACTATTGAGCGACCTGACCCGTGACGAGCAGCGCACCAAGGCCATGGCGTTTATCGGTATGAGTATCGGCCTGACGTTTGCCGCGGCCCTGCTCATCGGGCCCTGGGTGAGTGCCGGATTCGGTGTGCGCGGGATATTCTGGCTGACGGCGCTGCTGGCGCTCTTCGGCATTGCCGTCACGGCATGGTTGGTGCCGACGCCGGCACAGTCCGCGCACTTCCACGGTGATACCAGCGCCTCGCTACGCTTTGTCGGGCGCGTACTGGGTGATCGCGAGTTATTACGGCTCAATATCGGTATCTTTTGCCTCCATTTCGTTCTCACCGCCTCCTTTGTCGCGCTACCCCTGCTGTTGCGGGACACCCTGAAACTGCAGGTGCAGCAGCACGCCTGGGTCTACCTGGGGGTGCTCGGCGGGTCGTTCCTGGCGATGGTTCCCCTGATGATCTATGCGGAGCGGGCCCGGAAGGTGGTCCAGGTCTTTCTGTCGGCCATTGCCATGTTGACCGTGTCGGCGCTGGTCATTGCCTACTGGGGTTCCCGGCCTGCAGCCCTGTTAGCCGGCATGTTTTTCCTCTTTATGGCTTTTAATTTGCTGGAAGCCAATCTGCCCTCCCTGGTCAGTAAAAAAACCTTTCCCGCGGGGAAGGGCACGGCCATGGGGGTGTATTCGAGCTTCCAGTTTATGGGTGCGTTCGTCGGAGGCAGTAGCGGGGGGGTGTTGATGGAGCGCAGCGGATTTACCGGCGTGTTTATCGCCTGCTCCCTGCTCACCCTGCTCTGGTTTTTCATCGCCCGTGGAATGCGGGCGCCGCGCAAGGTTGCTGACGTGGTGCTGGAGTATGATTCACAGCGGTTTGCCGCGGAGGAATTATTGTCGCAGCTCTCGGGGCTGGAGGGCGTCAGGGATGTGACCCTGATCGCCGAGGAAAGCCTCGCCTATCTCAAGGTCGAGAGCGCAAAATTTGACCGCGAGTGCCTGCATCGTTATCGCATCGAACCGTCTTCGATTGGCTAAATGCAGGTAGCTGTTTTTGAGAAGCTGCTTTATAGTAGGGGCTGATTTATCCGGCCCGGATCACACAGGAGAAACCAGATGGCCCGCGGAGTAAACAAGGTAATATTGATAGGCAATTGCGGGCAGGACCCGGAAACCAAGTACCTGCCCAGTGGCGGTGCTGTCACTAATCTTTCGATCGCCACCAGCGAATCCTGGAAGGACAAGCAAAGCGGGCAGCAGCAGGAGCGTACGGAGTGGCACCGGGTGGTATTTTTCAATCGCCTGGCGGAAATTGCCGGGGAATACCTGAAGAAAGGCTCCAAGGTCTACGTCGAGGGCTCGCTGCGAACCCGCAAATGGCAGGATAAGAGCGGTAGCGATCGCTACAGCACCGAAATCGTCGCCAGCGAGATGCAGATGCTCGATAGCCGTGGTCAGGGTCAGGGCCAGGATGGCGGTCAGGGCGGGGGCGGGTATAACCAGGCGCCACCCCAGGCAGCCGGGGGCGGGCAGCAGCAAGCTCGAAGCCAGGCTCCCCAGGCCCCCCAGACCGCGGCGGCGGTCGATGATTCCTTTGATGACGATATCCCTTTCTAAGTCGGAAAACCTCAGAAAGGCCCTAGGAAAGCCCTGTAAGTGATTCTACTTACAGGGTTTTTTTGATTTTGGGTTTATACTTATCCAGTGGAAGATAGTGCCTGTAAGACGGCGCACAGGATGCTGCTGCGAAAAAGGCACAAGGGTCTAGGGGAATAAGGCGGATGAGAATAAACAGAACGAGGGGCTCGCTGCTAGTGTTGGCGTGCCTGCTGGGGTTTTCTGTTATCAGTTGGGCTTACCCGGTGCGATGGACGCTCGACAACTTTCTGTTTGAAGACGGTGGCGTGGCTGAAGGGTCGTTTGTCCTCGATGGCTATACCCAATTCAGTGATATCAGGCTTACCACGACTACTGGCCCGGGCTACCCGGGCAGCGCTTACGATACGACCTTCGGTGCTTTCGACCCCTATATTCGCGACTTTTCCCTGGGCGGGCCGATGGCCGAGGGTTCCAGTGTGTTGACACTTGGCTGGTATCCGGCCGCGCTGGGGGACGGCGCTGCCGTACTGGATACCTACTTTGCCGAGGGAAGCTGTACTGATTTTGCCCTGGATCCCGGCGGCAACGGCTATTGCGGCTCCCTGGGGTCTCTCCGCGAGGGCCTGCCCGGCGCGCGCCTTGTCGGTACACGCGTGGATATTAAACACCCCGCTGTCATTGTGCCTGAGCCGGATGTCGTCGTTTTGATGGGGCTGGGTATCGCCGGTATTGCCTTCGTGCGGATAACGCGCAAGCGGCATCCGAGAGCGACCCGCCGCTAGCTTGAAGCCACCGCAGCGTTTCTCCTGCGCGGTTGATCAATAAAAAGCCCTTCGAGCGGATGACAACGTATTTCTGCGGTATTGACGGGGGAACCGGGGCTTCCAGGGCAGGACCGTGCGCCGGTTGGACCCGGCGCCCGAGCCTACATGGACGTATTCACGGCGAGTCCTGGGCTGGGAGCCCCGGTTCATTGCCCAACTGCAATAATATAAATGCATTGTCTTGTCGGCTT
>JAUXCW010000282.1 GCA_030618705.1 Gammaproteobacteria bacterium
CACCACAAGCTTTCCATCACGAGAAACACCGATGGCCCGCAACGCGACCATTCTCAAAGTCAGCCTGCAGATCGCCGATATGGATCGGCATTTCTACGATACGCTGGGACTCACCGTTGCCCAACATCCCTCCGAGACCGACGAGAGAGTCATGGTGCGGATTCTTGCCTTTGCCCTCAATGCACACGCCGCGCTGCAATTTACCCGCGGGCTAAGCTCAGACAACGAGCCCGATATCTGGCGAAAAAACCTTAGAGATGAGATCGACTTGTGGATCGACGTCGGCCAGCCGGAGGAAAACCGCATTCGCAAGGCCTGCCAGCGCGCCGCTGAAGTCTGCATCTATTGCTATGGCGGGCAAAATGTCGAGCTCTGGTGGCGACAGGTCGCCGACAAGGTGTCGCGGCATCAAAACCTGTCGATTATTGACCTCGCGCAGCACAGTAGCCGGGCACTGGCGCCCATGGTCCGGCGCCAGATGGACCTGCAATGCAATATTGACGACGGCGATATCTGCATCAGTGATGCCGACACCAGCGTCTATATCGAACACCGGCAGCTCTACGGCAACAGCCGACACCAGGGAAGCTGACTCCGTCAATAGCTGCGGCCGAGCTCCCGGTAGGCCGATTTGATACGAGCTCCCAGCTGTTCGATACCCGGCAGATAATCCGGACAGGCGACGATACCGATGTTGATCTTACTCATATAGGAGACGACGGCGATATTGAGGCCCTGGGTATCGGTCACCAGGGACAGCGGGTACATGGCGTCGAGGCGGGAGCCGTCCAGGTAGCGTCGCTGGCGCCAACCCTGCACATTGGACAGGATGACATTGAAAGACGGCGGCACGCGGGCAGAAGCGCCGGCCAGGCCCGATAGCAGGCTGGGCATCAACAACAGGGACATATAGTCCTGCCCCGCCCCGGGTTTACCTTGAAAAAGATCCTCCTTGGACTGCCGCGTAACGCTGACGATGCGCCTGATACGTTCAACCGGGTCCTCCAGGTCGGTACCCAGTGGACAGATGATGGTACTCAGTTGCTTGTCCCACTCTCCCTCTTCCCGGCCTGCCACCACCACCGGAATGCCGGCAAAGAGGGATTTTTTCGGCAATTCACCTTGTGCCGACAAGTATTCGCGGATGGCGCCACCACAGATGGCGACAATGACATCGTTGACCGTGGCATCGAAGGCAGCGCCGATTTCCACCAGCCTGTTCAGCGGCAAGTCCAGGGTTTCAATGGTGCGATGATTGCTCACCTCGTGGTTGAACAGCGAGTGGGGCGCGGTAAAAGCCCGTAACGGGGCGTCGCCATCGAACCAGCTGCGGCGGCTCAAACTGCCGAGCATGGAGGACAACTCAGGGATTGCCCTGCCCTGGTGTATCAGCTTGCCGGTGGCATTGCCGAGCCTTTCCAGCAAGCCGGCGCGATGCTCATCTTCAGCCTGCGTGGCTTCAGCGGGCACGCTGATACTCGTCTTTGGTGAGCGGCTCAGCAGGGTACTCAATACCTGCATGGCGCTCACGCCGTCGACAAGGGCATGGTGGAATTTCAAGTACAGGGCGAAGCGATTACCGGCCAGGCCTTCGATGAGGTGCAATTCCCAGAGCGGGCGGCTGCGGTCGAGCATCCGCTCATGGCAACGACAGACCATTCGCAACAGATCCTCGTCGCGGCCCGGGGCGGGCACGGCGTAGTGATACACATGGTAGACCGGGTCGTAGTCGTCAGCGTCGATCCAGGCCTGGTTTTTGACAAAATCCGGCTGGCCCAGTTTCTTGCCGAAGGCGGGAAACACCTGCGGCAGTTGCGCCAGGGTGCCGACCAGTTTGCGCAGGTAGTCGGGGGCGGCATTCCTCGGCAGGGTAAACAGGGCCAAACCGGCAATGTGAAAGGGGTGCTCGGTGGACTCCAGGCGCAGGAAAATCGAATCCTGGAAGTTTAATCGTTCCATAGGATAGCGGTTTCCTCCTGCCTAAATGTCGTTATCGCGCATGGGAGTACAGTTTACCGAATTGCCCGCTCATAAAGCCAGTTCAAGATCTCGCTGCAAGTGCCGGCTCGCCAGCCAGAACAGCACACTGGCGCAGCCACCGAGCAGACCCATAACCATCAAGGAGTAACGGATAGCGTGTTCGCCATGGTTTGCGAAGACGGTATCATTCATTGCGCCCACCAGCATCGGCCCCAGGCCGAGGCCCACCATATTGAGCACGAACAAAAGGATTGCGGATGCCGTGGCCCGCATACGCAATTTCACCAGGCCCTGGGTCATGGAGAGCATGGGGCCGATATACATCGCCCCGAGGAAGTAGAAGGGAATAAAGCACAGCAGGGCGTAGGTGGTGTTGTCCAGCAGGGTGAAGCCGACGACAAAGGGTACGCACAGCAGGGACTGAATCGCCGGCATACGCATATACCAGCGCACGTCACGACGCCCCGCCCGATCTGCCCAGCTGCCACCCAGGTAGCCCCCGGCACAACCCGCGATACCGATAATAAGCCCGAGCCAGGTGCCGATCTCCACCCCACCCATACCATGTACCCGGCCGAGATAGGCCGGCCCCCAGACCAGCACGCTGTAGCCGGAAAGAGACTGTACCGAGGCGGCCAGGACAATGAGGACAAAGGCGCGGCAACGCAGCAGGTAGGCCAGCACCTCGCCCAGGGGGGGCTGCGTCGAGTCGCTGCGCTGCTCGGATATCCCGCGACGGGGCTCGGCTATGGTGGTGCGCACCAGCAGCGCCAGCAGCAACCCCGGCACACCCACCAGGAAGAACGCGGCGCGCCAGCCCAGGGCCTCCTTGATATAAGCACCGGCGAGAAACGCGATCATGGAGCCGATATAGACACCGGTGGAATAGATCGCCAGCGCCGTGGTCCGACGCTCGGGCGGAAAATAGTCAGACAGCAGCGAGTGGGCCGGTGGCGAGCCAGCCGCCTCGCCGATACCGACGCCGACCCGGGCCAGCGCCAACTGCAGAAAGTTCTGGGCCAGGCCCGAGGCCGCGGTCATCGCGCTCCACACCGTCAATCCCAGGGCAATTATCGAGCGGCGAGATGACCGGTCGGCCAGGCGGGCAATGGGGATACCCGCAAAGGTATAGAAAATCACAAAGGCAAAACCGACCAGGAAGCCCATGGCCGTATCGGAGACCTCCAGGTCGGCCTTGATATCATCGAGCAGGATGCCGAGAATCTGGCGGTCGATAAAATTGAACACGTAGACGACAAACAATACGCCGAGCACATAATTGGCATAGCGCGGCGAAGGGTCGGGCTTGTTTTCGAGCTTGGCCATAATCCGGGTCAGTGTGCGGCACTCTGCAATTGTGCGCCCTCCAGCTCCCGCAGTGCGGGGCCGAGTAGTGCGATCTGGCGTACCGTGTGACGGTAAAGATAGCGCAATAGAACGGCATTTTCACCAGGGCCGGCGGTCAGCACCCGTTGCTCCAACGCCTCATCGGATGAGGCCCAATCGGCGGGCTCCGCGCCCAGTAAGTCGATACGCTCCCGCCAGTCCTGCCGGTCGAGCTCCCCGCCCATGGCGTCGATGCGCTGTAGCTGGGTAAGCAGCCGCGATGCCGTATCGAGTTCGTAACACTGTACCTTATCCTCACTGTCTTCCATCATCCCCGCCACCAGGGAGGACAGGGCCTGCCAGGACGGGCCATGGCGTGCCGGCGCGGGTTCCGGTAGAGGCGGCGGCTCCAGCGTCACGCCCTCCAGTCCGGCGATCAGCTCCAGTACGATACGGGTGTAGACCAGGTACCAGCCCAGGTACTGGGGCAGGTTCAGGCGCGGGGGTGGATTGGCGCATACGTGGGCGGTGGAGAGGGACGTCACCAGGGCGAAGCGCGCGGTGTGGTAGTCGATCAAGCGGCTATCGATAGCCTCTCCGGTTTGCTCCTCATAGCGGCGATAGGCCCGGCCGATATCCCCCAGTGGTTCCGAGATATCGCGGGTACGCAAACCGGCGAGGTCTGCGGCGGGGTCGCCGAGATAGGACAGCTCGAAATCCAGCAGGGCGGTGAGTTTGCCCTGGTCGTAGATAAACTGGCCGGAGTCGGCGTGGAGGAATACGCAGCGGCCGCGCCCGGTGGGGCGATTTTGCTTCAGCCAACGCAGGGCAAATTCGATGGCGGGCTCGGGCCGGGCCTTGTTTTTTCGAAAAACCCCCTCCCATACACAGAGGTCGCCCAGGGCCAGTTGGTCGGTGCCCTCCAGCGGGCGCATACCGATTGCCACGAACTCCCGGGGATCGATACTGTGCATCACCACCAGCGCGTCGATGTACTGGTCGAGGACGGCCTCGCGCTCCTGCTGGCTCTCCGCCGTGGCGAGGTTGGCCCGTCCTGCGCTGCATTCCATGACGATACCCGCTGGTTCCGGGCAAACACCGTAGATATGGGGAACCGGCAGCTCGTGGCGCTCCAGGATACGGAGGATATCGGCCTCCAGCTTGATCAGCGCGGAGGAGCCGCCCATCCCCGG
>JAUXCW010000080.1 GCA_030618705.1 Gammaproteobacteria bacterium
CGGGTGGCCATGGTCGGCGATTGTCTTGATGATATTGAGGTGGCTATCGACAGTTACAAGCCGGATGCCGGGTTGTTGGCGCTGTTGCCTGGAGAGCCTGTCGAGGAGCAGCTCTACAGTGACCTGTTCCGGTCCTGTTGCCCGGTGACCGGCCAGCCGGATTGGGCCAGCGTCTCCGTTGCCTATCGCGGTCGGCCCATCAGGCGCGAGAGCCTACTCAAGTACCTGGTGTCTTTCCGGCAGCATAGCGGCTTCCACGAACAATGCGTCGAACGCATTTTTGTCGATATCCAGGCCCGCTGCGAGCCCGAGCGTTTAACCGTCTACGCGCGGTTCCTGCGCCGGGGGGGTATCGATATCAATCCTCTTAGAGCTACCCCTCCAGATTTGGAGCCTGATACCGCAAGACTGGTGCGTCAATAAGCGGATTTTTCGTCGATTTCCGGATGGCAAACCTTTCTGCGCAAGCGCCGAGACTCTGCCGCTCACCGGGCCAACTTGCACGGCCTATCGTCTTCGGCTAAAGTACGCCGCCTCACGGTGAGGTGTCCGAGTGGCTGAAGGAGCACGCCTGGAAAGTGTGTAACGGGTTAAACCGTTCGAGGGTTCGAATCCCTCCCTCACCGCCAAATAGAAAATTAAAAATCATAAGAAACAAAAGGTTACTAATCCTTCTCGCTTACCACCTACGTCGCCACCTACACCGATGTTAGTGCTTTCATCTGGAATGGGTGGCAGGCTTGGTGTGGAATACGCACTATGGAGCACGCTGACCAAGAGCGAAGGGAACGGCTACTATTATCTGGATGCCTGACGGCCTACCAGGTATTTGCCTCGCGTTCGATTTCACGAATGCCAGCGATGATGTCGTCGAATGACGGCGGTTCGCCATACATCATTCCGGCGTCCAACATCTTTTCGTAATCCGTGCGTAGCTCAGCGATGGCATCGTCACCTGGGATCAGGCGGAGCTCATTGGCCAAACAGGCTTCGTAATTGGCATAAGAAGCGTTGAAGAAAACCTGCTTGTGACGCACTACGTCTTCGAACAATGCGCGGTTATTGCTCGCTGCCTTGCCCGAAACATGTTCGGCCAGCATACTCAAGTCATACCAATGTCGGGAAAGACGGTGGGCATCCGACTTGAACTCCTCGCGATTGCATTCGGCGTGGATGAGCGTCGCCTTCTCCCAGAAGGTTCGTTCCGGTGAAAGGACAACCACTTCAGCTGAGGGAAGATCGAGATTGGTAACTAATGCCGAAATGTCGGGCGTGACGGTATGCCGTTCATTCGGAACTATAACATTGCGACCGCCCAGCTCAATCAGGATGCTGCTTTTTAGGTAGTCATCACTGTCCTCGACGGCTGAGGGGTACTGAACCCAGATCTTCTCGCCATCATCTGATACGTCAATTCCGTATTCCTCTGGCTTGGGCAGCGCCTTCAGCTGGGCATCGATATATGGGGCGACGACGTCGCTCGCATATTGAAGGACATAGCCCTTCAGGCGTTTGCTGAATTTCTTGACGGCAGTGTTGCTCGCTCCTTCCGCAAAAGGGTCGAATTCATCATCAAAGGCCCGGTAGTCGAGGGTGACATCCAGGTCCTCAGAGAAGCGGTTGATGACGGAATAGATCTTCGAGAGGGAGGTACCGCCTTTGAATGCCATAGGGTGGGCATCCGGCATGGAAAAAAGGGTCTGCAATGTCCAGCAGACCCATACATCTTTTTCCAATACTATCGCCTGTTGCCCAAGCTGCGTTGCTGCGGTCTGGAGAATCTCCCTGCGGTCGCCGACCGGCAAATGCAGGAACTGCTCAGGCATGGGCGGCTTCCTTGCCGTATTTTTCCAATACACCGGCCATCCAGCCTGGCATGTCGGTGTGTTTCAGGGTTTCAAACTCTTTCGCCGTCAGGCCTTCACGAATGGCGCCGACCACGTTGGCGTTGACGTTGTTTTTCCCCAGGTACCACAGGGCCGACAGCGCCAGACCTGGGCGCTTCCCGGCCAGGTGAAGTTTCCGATGACTGGCGTGCCTTAGTTTGACGGTTAAGTTGCCGACCTTGAGTTCCCGGCTCGGGCCGCTGGTGTAGAAGACCGGTGTGGTAGGAACCTGGGTCGATAGCTTGAAACGGCGGGCCGCTTCAGCGCCGTGAACCTGGATCGTCTCACCGTGATCCCTGGCCATGACCTCCACGACCTTCGCTACGTCAGGCATGACGCTACCGATGAACCGGCTTTTCTTGGGGCGCACGAACACCCCCCGGGCAATCCGTTGGATCACACCATCCTCAACCAGGCGGGACAACGTCTTGTCCACGGAGGCACGCGAGCCCAGCTTGAGGAACCGTGTGTTGGTAAACGGCTCTCCGCGGCGGACTCGCAGCACGCGATTACGGATTGTTTCAGCTGTAGACATGGTGTTGCCCTCTACCCTCCAAGTATGTCAGAAAAAATAGCAAAGTATCTGACATTTTGCAAGCTGGATTAGTTCTGGAAGGACGAGAATCCGCACGGTTCGACAGGCGCCTGAATTTTTACTGTGTGGCCGTGCTTAAAAACTACAGGTCTCGCCGATGCGCAGTACGACCTTGTCGACATCGCGTTTATCCGCGAGGAAGCGCTGCGGGGGTTCCAGCAGGGGCTCGGTGGTCAGCCGAATGGTGCCCCAGTGCATGGCGATCAGCCTGCGGGCGCGGATATCGAGGCCGATCTGGATTGCCTCCTCGGGGGATGCGTGGACATTGTGCGCCAGGGAGCGGGGCTGGTAGGCGCCGATTGGCACCAGTGCGGCGTCAAAGGGCCCGACTCGCTCGCCGATGGCTTTAAACACCTGGCCATAGGTGGTATCGCCGGAAAAATACACTTGCTTGTGGTGGTCCTTGATGGCGAAGCCGCACCACAGGGTGCGGTTGGTATCGCCGATGCCACGCTTGGACATATGCACCGCCGGCAATCCGGTGATCTCCACCCCGTCGAAGCACACCGAGTCATACCAGTCCAACTCCGTAATATCGCGAAACCCCTGTTTTCGTAGCAGGGGTTTCAGGCCCAGCGGCACCACGACCTTTGCCCGGGGGTTGGCCCGGGCCAGTTTGCGCAGGGTGACCGCATCCAGGTGATCATAATGGTTGTGGGACACCAGGATAATATCCAGCGAGGGTAGTCGCTCTGCGCGAATCCCCGGGGGCACAAGTCGCTTGAGGCTGCGCAGTGGTACCGGGGAGGCGTAGTCGCCAAGAAAGGGGTCGGTGATAATGCGTTGCTCACCCATGTGAACGATAAAGGAAGCGTGACCTAACCACGTGAGCTTGTGGCTGTCCTGCATGTCGAGCATTTCCCCCAGGGCATCTGCCTCTGCGATGACATGATCGGGCGGGAAGGGGTGGGGTTGGCCCGCCAGGCGTAAAAACTCGCCCATGAAATGGGCTGCCTCCCGTGCCAGTTCCGTTGACAGGCGATGGGATTTGGGACTTCCCGGCGGGTTGCGAAAACCGGAGCGGGTATGGTGGCTCTTGCTGCTGTCGAAATAGGGATTTTTATTGGCCATATTCGAATTGCGCCTTGTATGCCGTCAGGGCTTGCCGGTGAGTCTGGCGCGGGTGTTCGCGCCTATCAAAACTATTCTCCCGGGTAGCGGAGACCCCACTGGGCACGGATACGATCCATCAGGCGCATCAGCGCCAGGGTTTCGTCCAGGGGCATTGTCGGGCTCTCCACCGCGCCGGCCCGAAGGCAGCGTCCTACTTCATCCGCTTCGTAGTTGTAGCCGTTGCCGCGTAGCGGTAGCGCAATATTTTCCTGCTGCTCGCCACGGATGATGGTCAATTCGCTACTTTTGAAAAAGGGGCTGTGGAGCCGAATAGAGCCCTCTGTTCCCATAAACGTCGCCTCGATGCGGGTGTTGGTGCGCACGGCGCAGGAACACAGGGCAATTTGGCCTCCGGCATACTTTAGCAGGACGGCGGATTGTTCGTCGACACCGGTCTTACCGAGCTCGGCGGTGGACACAATTTCCTGCGGGGAGGGGCCTAGCACCATGCTCGCCAGGGACAGGGGGTAGATACCGACGTCCAGCAAAGCGCCGCCGCCCAATGCCTTGTCGAACAGCCGGGAATGCGGATTCAACGGTGCGCGAAAACCGAAGTCGGCCTGCACCATGCGTATCTCGCCGATGGCACCTTCCGCGATCAGTTGTCGGGCCCGCACCACGGCCGGAATATAGCGCGTCCACATCGCTTCCATCAAGAAAACGCCGCGACGACGGGCGAGGTCGATTACCTCTTGCGCTTGTTCGGCATTGATGGTGAATGGTTTTTCGCAGAGAACCGCTTTGCCCTGCTCAAGTAGCAGGATACTGTTATCCCGGTGCATGGGGTGGGGCGTGGATACATAGACCACATCGATGTCGGGGTCGCGGGCGAGGGCCTCGTAACTGGCGTGGCGCCGCGGAATGCCGAAGCTGTCGGCAAAGGCTTTCGCGGTCCGGCTATCACGAGAGCCAACGGCTACCAGCGTGGCATCTCCGGCGTGGGCGAGCCCCTGGGCAAATTGATGGGCGATATTGCCGGTGCCGAGAATACCCCAGCGAATGGCCTGCCTCATGAAGTCCCTATAGCGCCAGAAATACTAGGCGGATTGAGTTCTCGCGGGGCGGTTGGAGTTGCGCCGACGGGATCCGCTCGCCGGTTTCTTCCTGGCGGAATTTCCCGGCGGGCGCTCGCTCAAACGCGATTCCCGCAGTTTCTCGGTGGGCTCAAATCCCGCAATGCCCTTGCGCTCAAGCAATTTTTTGGTGAGTCGTTCAATATCCGACAACTGCTTGAACTCCTCCGCGGATACCAATGATACGGCTTCGCCGGTGGCGCCGGCTCGACCGGTCCGGCCGATGCGGTGAACATAGTCCTCTGGCACATTGGGCAAATCGAAATTCACCACATGGGGCAATTGGTCGATATCCAGGCCGCGGGCAGCGATATCGGTGGCGACCAGTACCTGTATGGAGCCGTTTTTAAAATCCGCCAGGGCCCGGGTGCGCACGTTCTGGCTCTTGTTGCCGTGAATGGCCGCGGCCTTGATTTTTTTGCCTTCCAGGTGGCGGGTGAGGCGATTTGCGCCGTGTTTGGTGCGGGTAAACACCAGCACCTGGCTCCACTGGTTCTCGTGGATCAGGTGAGTGAGCAGGGCCGACTTGCGGCTCTTATCCACCGGGTAAATCCATTGTTCGACGGATTTTGCGGCGGCGTTGCGAGGGGTCACGGAAATCTCCACGGGATCGTTGACCAGGCCCTTGGCCAGGCCGCGGATATCGTTGGAGAAAGTGGCGGAAAACATCAGGTTCTGGCGCTGTTTGGGCAGTAGCGACAGGATCTTGCGGATATCGTGGATAAATCCCATATCCAGCATGCGGTCGGCTTCGTCCAGCACCAGTACTTCCAGGCTGTCGAATCTCACCGCTTTCTGGTTATACAGGTCCAGTAGGCGGCCCGGGGTGGCGACCAGTACGTCGACGCCCTTGCGAAGTTGCATCATTTGCGGGTTTATCTTCACCCCGCCGAACACCACGGTGGAGCGCAGCGGCAAATTCTTGCCATAGGTGGCGACGCTGGCCGCAACCTGGGCTGCCAGCTCCCGTGTGGGGGTCAGGATGAGAGTACGTGCCTGGTTGGGCCGGGCACGTTCACCCTTCGACAGCTGCTCCAGTATCGGCAGGGTAAAGCCGGCGGTCTTGCCGGTGCCGGTCTGGGCCGCGGCCATAACATCCTTGCCGTCGAGGATGGCGGGTATCGCCTGCGCCTGGATGGGCGTGGGCGTGTCGTAACCCTGTTCGGTTACGGCGTCGAGAATGGGCTTGGATAAGCCCAGGTCAGTAAATTGCATAGGGTTTCTCTGGGGAAAAAGAATTGGGTACAGGCCAGCATGGCTGGCTGGCGCGCAGCCTACAGGAATTCGAGGGGGCGCGCTATGCGCGCTTTTGCCTATGTCAGCCCGGTGGTGCCCGGCGTCACTGCGGGTTGCCGCTTAAATCCAGCGCCTCGCCGATCTGCTGTACCGCGATATCCTGCGGGCACCATCAATTTTTGTTGTGGTCGTGCTTGATATTGTTCAGTACTGACGAGGATAAAACGCTCTCGATACAATGTCTACGGTGTTTTCACCGCCTGTTGACGCCTATCCGGGCACTACAGCGCACAGGCGACCTTCATTCCCTCTTCGGTCGCCTTGCGAATCAAGCCCAGGCCGGTGCAGTCACCGATGGCGTGTACCTCCTCTGCAAGCTCCCTGGCCGTAACGTAAAGTTCGGTGTCTGCCACGGGATTGCCGGCGATTATCACGCTGTCGGCGGCTATCGAGCGCAACTGCCCGGAGGCATTGCGAAAGTAAACCTGGTCTACATCGATTTTTTCACAACTGGCCTCGGTGCAAATGGTAACGCCCAGCTTTTCGAGGCGCAGGCTGTGCTCGGTACGCCGCTTGGGGCCGATCTCGAGTGCTATGCGCTTGCCGGACTCGATCACGCTGACCTTGCGCCCGCGGGCCGCGAGAAACTCAGCCACTTCGATGGCGGCGAGATCGGCACCGACGATGACTACACGCTTGCCCAGAGGTAGCCAATGTCGACTGTAATTGCGCAAGCGTCGCGGTGTTAGTTTGGGGCTGAAATGTACCGCCATATTTTTGGCAATGCCGCGAAGTGCTTGCGGCAGCATGGAATAATCCTCAACACCCGCGCGACCCTCGACGATGCGCCGCATCTGTGCCCCGGTGTAAACATGGGGCAGTTCAGTGCCCTCGATAACGGGGATGTCCACCCGGGCTCCCGTGGCGACGACAATGGCGTCGGCATCGAGTTCGCGAATCAACTGTGGGGAGGCCTCGGTCGCAAGTCGAACATCGATGGCGGATTTTTGCACCTGCTTGACCAGCCAGTCCAGGAAGGCCTCGTTGTCCGAGTGCACGGTAGCGGCTAGCCGCAGGGACCCCCCGAGGCAGGATTGTCGTTCAATCAGCGTGACCCGGTGCCCGCGCAGGCTGCTGACCCGTGCGGCCTCCATGCCGGCCGGTCCGCCGCCGATGACCAGTACGTGTTTGCGGGTGGTCGCGGGCTTGATGGAGAATTCGAACTCGCGTCCGGTACCCGCATTGACCGCGCAATTCAGGTTCTGGTCGTCGATCATCGAGTCGATACAGTTTTCGCAGGAAATACAGCGCCGTATATCTTCCAGTTGGCCCGCCTGCGCCTTGTTCGGCCAGTGCGGGTCGGCCAGAAATGGCCTGCCCATGGCGACCAGGTCGGCCTGGCCGTCGGCAATAATTTTTTCCGCCAGTTCGGGCGTGTGGATTCTTCCCACGACCATCACCGGCACATCGACCACCTGACGAATTGACTCAGCGGCGGCGGCATTGATGCCGTCCGGATGGTCGCTGCCCATGACCATCTGGGTCACCAATACATCTGTCGTGCCGCCGCTGATACGAAAGGCATCGGCGCCGGCGTCCTCAAGCAGTTGCGCCAGGCGCTGGGTTTCGTTGACTTCGCGCCCACCGGGGGAACGCTCGTAGCCGGAGAGACTGACAGTGACCGGGAAGTCGCTACCCACCGCTTGCTTGATCGCGGTCAGTGTTTCCAGCAGCAGCCTGGCGCGCCCCTCGAGTTTTTTACCGCCGTAGGCATCACGGCGGGCATTGCGCAGGGGAGAGAGAAAGGATCCCAGTAACATATAGGCATGGGCTGCATGCAGTTCCATGCCGTCGTAGCCGGCCGCTTTAGCGCGAATAGCGGCTTGCGCATACTGGTCGATAATCACCGGGATCTCATCGATATCCAGCGGCCGACTGGACTGGAAGCCCGAGGGGTTGACGCAGACGCTGGGGCCGATGCTGTCCTGCCCGGTAAAAAACGGCGCCAGGGACTCCGGCCCGGGGTGGGTGATTTGTGGTTGCAGCTTAACGCCGTGGGTATGCAGCCGGTCGGTGAGCCGCCGGTGAACGTCGATAAAACGATCCTCGGCCAGGCTCAATGAATTGGGTTGGTAGCGATGGTCGCTTGCCACCGAGCATACTTCCAGGGTGATCAAACCGACGCCGCCCCGGGCGCGTTCCTCCAGGTAGGCCAGCAGACGCTCGGAGGGCTCCTGTTCCGCGGTGCCGTAGTCTGTCGTCATCGGCGACATGACAATGCGATTTTTTAATTCCATGGTGCCGATGCGCGTCGGCGAGAACAGGTGGCTTAAACCCGACATGCTTGCTCTCCAATCAATTATTCTGTTATGGCCTGGCAGCGCACATCATACCTTTTTTTCCCGCGGCGGATACTCGTTTGTATTGTCTGTCAATTGGAATCTATGTATGTTGCAGGTAGACAATAAAAAGCCGTTCAGGAGAACGATTGGTGAAAGCGTGGTCGGTAACACGATTGGGTGCCCCGCAAGAGGTGCTGGTAAAGAGTAACCGGGAACTGCCCGCGGTGGGGCCGGGTGAAATTCGCATCGCCGTGAAGGCCGCAGCGCTGGGTCTGCCCGATGTCATGATGTGTCGCGGCAACTACGAGTACAAGCCCGAGCTGCCTTTCACTCCGGGTCAGGAGATAGCCGGCACGGTTATCGAGGTGGGGGAGGGCGTGTCATGCTCCCCGGGTGAACGGGTAATGGGCGTAGCGGCATTTTTTAGCGGTAACGGCGGCTTTGCCGAGCAGTGTATGAGTCTGGAGGGTATGGTTTACCCGGTGCCTGCGGCTATGCCGGACGATGAAGCCGCCGCATTCAGCATCGCCTGGCACACCGCCTGGGTGGGGCTGGTGAGTCGCGGCCAATTGCAAGCCGGTGAGACCTTGTTGGTGCTGGGTGCGGCCGGTGGCTCCGGCTCCGCCGCGCTGCAACTGGGCAAGGCGCTCGGCGCCAGGGTGATTGCCGTGGTCCGCGGGGCTGATAAAGTCGAACTATGCCGCGGTTTCGGTGCCGATGAGGTGATAGACCATGGCAAGACGTCCTTTGCCGCAGAACTCAACAGTCTCACCGACGGCTCGGGGGCGGACGTGGTGTTCGACCCGGTAGGCGGGCCGGCCTGTGAGGAAGCGATGAGGTGTATTGCCAAGGGTGGGCGTTTGCTGGCAATCGGTTTTGCCAGCGGCGTGTGGGGTGAGCCGGTGACCCACGACCTGGTAATGAAAAATTGCTCCCTGGTGGGCGTCTATGTTGGCGCCTATGACGCGCGGGAGCGATTGCAGATTCACCAAAAGCTGATCGACTTGTACCAGCGTGGTTTGATAGCGCCACCCATTGACAAACGCGTGGATTTTGATGGTATCCCGGCCGCGCTGGCGGCATTGGAAGATCGACGGGTATGCGGGAAGTTGGTGGCACTTATCGATTAGTCAGATGCAGGTATTCGGCACACATTTAACCGGAGTTAGTTATGGATTTTGACAATCGAACCGCACTGGTCACCGGTGCAGGCCAGGGTATGGGCCTGGGTATCGCCCAACGCCTGGCCAGCCAGGGCGCCCGGGTTCTTATCAATGATATCGACCCGGACAGGGCCCATGCGGCGGTACTCGCTATCGAATCTGAAGGGGGCAGGGCCGATACCGCCGCCTTTGACGTTACCGACATCGATACGGTGCTGGCGGCGGTCAAAGAGTTGGAGCGGCGCGCAGGGGGGATCGACATTCTGGTCAACAACGCGGGGAATGCGGGCAGCGAAGCGATGAACCAGCTGCCGTTCAAGGATATGCCCCACCAGGATTGGGACAAGTTTCTGGCAGTGAATCTGTACGGTGTGCTCAACTGCAGCAAAGCGGTGGTGAGCGGAATGTGTGACCGTGGTTGGGGCAGGATCATCACGATTTCTTCCGAGGCGGGCAGGGTCGGGCTGGATATCAATGTGGCCCTGTACGGTGTGGCGAAAGCCGGCGGCGCACACCTGATGCGGCATCTGGCGAGGGAGGTCGGCCCCTTCGGTGTTACCGCCAATAATGTATCCCTCGGCCTGATGGATAATGTGCCGGCGGAGTTTGCCGATGCCATTGTCAGGACGATTCCCATCCGCCGTCTCGGAACGCCTGCCGATGCCGCTGCGGCTGTCGCCTGGCTGGCTTCGGAGGAAGCGGCCTGGGTGACCGGGCAGACCCTTGTCGTCAACGGCGGGTCCTACGCTTTTTAGTCCTCAACAGTCTGGTAAACGAGCCCGACAGAGCCTAGTTGCGCCAGCACCACGCTCTTTGTCGGCTCGGCGACGTTGGCCTCGAGTTCGGACATGACATGGTCGAAGGTCCAGACTTCGGTATCCACACTTATCTTCGCCGAATTGTCCACCAGGTCGACATCGAACACGAGCGCTTTGAAACCGACGCCTGTAGTGAAGGGCTCCCAGGCCGCCAGGTTGGCCCCGTTGGGATTGCCGCTGTGGGCGAATGCGGCAAAATACCTCATCATTACCTCGCTCAGGTTTTCCCGCCCGGCGGCGTTGTCCGGGGTAAAAAATAGGGGAGTTCCCCGGGGGTCTACCCACTCTTCCCAGTTGCCGAGGACGAAGGGTATTTCCATGGCGTGGTGGGCTCCCAGGGTGGCGCCGAAATCTCCCGGCAACGGCGAGCTCCCCTCCGCATCAGGCGCGCCCCAGTTAAAACGGTAGACATAGACATCCGGCTGATCCGGCGCTGAAGTGAGATCGCTGGCAAATTTGTCGGCACCCAATGCCCGCCAGAAATCACTGCCATAGCGCCCCAGGGCATCTCGCTCCGCGTCATTTAAATCCGGGTAACGGTTTAATACCTGGGGGTGGGTATAGAGCTTGAATTCGTCTTTATTGGTGCCGACGATGATCGGCACCTTGTTGCTGTGGCTTGCCGTTTCCAGCAGCGCCAGGCCCTCTTCGGGAACGACGGTTCCATCTTGAATGGTGCGATACGGCCCCTGGTATGAGGTGATGAGCTCGGCGGCGGATGCCCCACGCAGGGCCTGGGCAATATCGCCGCTTGCCGGCACACCCGTCTGCTCGAAAACCTTGTCGACCATCGCCTGCGCACCGGCGTTTCCCTCGGCCCTGGTGCTGTTGAGGGGAACGCCGGATTGAATGATCGCCTTGTGGAACAGGCCCGAGGCTTTCTCGGAAATCAGCAGGTTCATAATGTTTATGGCGCCGGCGGACTCACCGGTGACAATCACATTGTCCGGGTCGCCGCCAAAGGCCTCGATGTTGCGCTGTATCCACTTCAGGCTTTCGATGATATCGAGCAGACCGTAATTGCCCGAGTCGTCCAGGGGATCGCCGGTGTGAAGGGCGTCGTAGTAAAGCCAGCCCAGGACTCCCAGTCGATACTGGATGGAGACCGTGACCGTATTTGAATTCTGCGCAACTCGATCGGACTGGTAGACGCTCGAGCTGTTCGACCCCCCGGTATTTCCTCCGCCGTGTATCCATACATAGACGGGCAGATCCCGCTCATCGGAACGGGGGCGCCAGACATTCAGGTGCAGGCAGTCCTCGTCACCGATGACGCTACCAACCTCTGTCCGGCTGATCTGG
>JAUXCW010000207.1 GCA_030618705.1 Gammaproteobacteria bacterium
TCGACGATCAACTGTACCGTCTCCGGCACCATTCCCGATTCCATGGAGGGTATCCTGGGTAAAAACCTCGAAGCGGGTTTAACTCTCAAGGCCGGCTGCGGTATCGGTTACGAGTTTTCTACCCTGCGGCCCCGTGGCGCCTATGTGTCCGGCGCCGGGGCCTACACATCCGGCCCGCTGTCCTTTATGGATATCTACGACAAAATGTGTTTCACCGTATCCTCCGCCGGTGGTCGTCGTGGTGCGCAGATGGCGACCTTCGATATCGGACACCCGGATGTGATCGAGTTTATCCGCGCCAAACGCGAGGACGGTCGCCTGCGCCAGTTCAACCTGTCCCTGCTGATCAGCGACGACTTTATGCAAGCGGTCAAGGACGACGGCGAGTGGCAACTGGCCTATCCCATGAGCCGCGATGAGGCTGAAAATATCGATTTGCAGGATTCCAGCCTGGTCGTATGGCGCGTCTGCCCACACAAGGGCGAGTACGTCACCAACGAGGCCGGCCAGCTCGCCTGCAAGGTGGCGAAAACCCTGCGCGCACGCAAGCTGTGGAACGTCATCATGGCGTCTACCTACGACTATGCCGAGCCGGGTTTTATCCTCATCGACAAGGTCAATGAGCTCAATAACAACTGGTTCTGCGAGGATATCCGCGCCACCAACCCCTGTGGCGAGCAGCCCTTGCCCCCCTATGGCAGCTGCCTGCTGGGCTCGGTCAACCTGACGCGGTTTGTCCGCGAGCCGTTCACCAAAAACGCCTCGTTCGATTGGGATGAATACCGTGCCGTGGTGGGCGTGTTTACCCGCATGCTGGACAATGTGGTCGAAATCAACGGCCTGCCGCTGGAACAACAACGTGAGGAAATCACCAGCAAGCGCCGCCACGGTATGGGCTTTCTCGGCCTGGGCAGCACCATGACCCTGATGGGCATGCAATACGGCAGCCCGGAATCGCTGGAATTCACCGACCAGATAAGCCGGGAAATGGCCCTGACCGGCTGGCGTGCCGGCCTGGAGTTGGCGCGGGAAAAAGGCACCGCGCCGATTCTCGAGCAAGAGTTTACAGTGACCGTCGATATGCTGCGCGACAGGCCGGAGATGGCCGCGGACGGCATCCGCGTCGGCGACCGACTACCGGGTAAGGTATTGCATGCGCGCTACAGCCGGTACATGCAGCAGGTGGCGGCGGTAGACCCCGACCTGGTGGACGACCTGGCACGGCATGGTTGCCGCTTTACCCATCACAGCTCTATCGCTCCGACCGGTACCATCTCCCTGTCACTGGCCAATAACGCCAGCAACGGCATCGAGCCCAGCTTCGCCCATCACTACTCGCGCAATGTCATCCGTGAGGGCAAAAAAACCAAGGAGAAGGTCAACGTCTTTTCCTACGAGCTGCTGGCCTACCGGGCGCTGGTCAACCCCAAGGCAACACCTCTTGCCGAGCAGGAGGAACAGAAACTGCCCGAGTACTTTATCAGTGCCGACGATATCACGCCGAAAGCCCATGTCGATGTGCAGGCGGCAGCCCAGAAGTGGATCGATTCATCCATTTCCAAAACCGCCAATGTGCCCACCGACTACGACTACGACGAATTCAAGGATATCTACATGTACGCCTACGAGCAGGGGCTGAAGGGCTGTACCACTTTCCGCTTCAACCCCGAGGCTTTCCAGGGCGTGCTGGTCAAGGAAAAGGACCTGGAAAACACCACCTACCAGTTCAAGCTGGATGACGGCAGCACCGTCGAGCTGAAGGGCAACGAGGAGGTCGAATACGATGGCGAGACCCATACCGCGGCCAATTTGTTCGATGCGCTCAAGGAAGGCTACTACGGCCGGTTATAGTGGCGACCTCGGGTCGGCGGAATTGATAGTTTTGCCCCGCGGCGGCGTTAACAGGCTGCCGGCCGCGGGCAACGGATAAGCGAGTAAACGACTATGGCTATAAAAATTGAAAGAGAAATCGTCGGCTACAAAGTCGTCGACAATGAACAGCAGGCCGAGGTGGAGAAGCCGGTGGACAATATCGTGCACATGCATGAAAAGGTCGATCGCCCCGAGATGCTCCATGGCTCCACCTACAAAATCAAGACCCCGGGTTCGGAGCACGCGCTGTACATTACCATCAACGATATGATCCTCAACCCGGGTACCAACCACGAGCTGCGTCGCCCCTTCGAGGTGTTTATCAACTCGAAAAACATGGATCACTTCCAGTGGGTGGTGGCCCTGACGCGGGTTATTTCTGCGGTCTTCCGCAAGGGCGGGGATGTCACCTTCCTGGTGGAAGAAATGAAGGCCGTGTTCGATCCCAAGGGCGGTTACTTCAAGAAGGGGGGGCGTTTTATGCCTTCCCTGGTGGCGGAGATTGGTGATGCGATCGAGACCCATATGAAAATGATCGGACTGATCAAAGACGAATCCCTGGACGAGCACCGCCAGCAAATCCTGGATAGCAAGCGCGCCGAGTACGATGCCAGGGAAGCCCCGGCTGCCAGCGAGGCCCGTGCCAGCGAGTTCCCCGAAACCTCGCAACTGTGTACCAAGTGCTATACCAAGGCGGTCATCCTCATGGACGGCTGTATGACCTGCCTCAATTGCGGCGACTCGAAGTGTTCATAGCCTGAGACGGCGCAAATACCGGCCCGCTATCGCCAGTCGATGGCGGGTCTTCACCTTCCGCCTCTACCGCCTGTTTTCGTCATCCCCCCAGCTGTTTTTAATTTTTATGGATTCCTGCCTGCGCAGGAATGACGACATCGCGTGTTTCTGGATGGGTACTAAGTAAGTACCATCAGCTTAAGCTACAGCCTGGAAAAGGCCTGCCTGGCCGCAGCGAGGGTTTGATCGATCAACTCCGCGCTGTGGGCGCTGGAGACGAATCCCGCTTCATAGGAGGCCGGCGCCAGGTATACGCCCTGCTCCAGCATCAGGTGAAAAAAGCGATTGAAGCGCTCGATATCACAGGCCATGACCTGGCTGTAATTGCTGATTACGGGCTCTTCGCTGAAGAAAAAACCAAACATGGAGCCGACGTGGTTGGTGGTAAACGGGATGCCGGCCTCCGAGGCCAGGCCACGCATACCACTGACCAACTGCTCGACCCGGGCGAACAGGGGTGGGTAAAAATCGGCGCCGCCGATCAACTCCAGGGTCTTCAAGCCAGCGTGCATGGCGACCGGGTTGCCCGACAGGGTGCCGGCCTGGTAGACCGGCCCCAGCGGTGCGATATGCTCCATTATTTTGCGCTTGCCGCCAAAGGCGCCGACCGGCATGCCGCCGCCGATTACCTTGCCGAGTGTGGTGAGGTCGGCCTCGATACCGTAGTGGCCCTGGGCGCCCTGCAGGCCGAGGCGAAACCCGGTCATCACCTCGTCGATGATAAACACGCTGCCGTACTGGTCGCACTGGCGGCGTATCGTCGGTAGAAAATCAGCCAGCGGCGGCACACAATTCATATTGCCCGCCACCGGCTCGACAATGACGCCGGCAATCTGGTCTTGCCACTGGGCAAAGGCCTGCTCCACGGCGGCGCTGTCATTGTAGGGCAGGGTAATCGTGTGTTCGGCGAGGCAAGCGGGCACCCCCGGGGAGCTGGGGGTGCCCAGGGTGAGTGCGCCGGAGCCGGCCTTGATCAGCAGGGAATCGGAATGGCCGTGGTAGCAGCCCTCGAATTTGATGATCTTGTCCCGGCCGGTATAGCCGCGGGCGAGGCGGATGGCGCTCATGGTCGCCTCGGTACCGGAGCTGACCATCCGCACCAGATCCATATTGGGCATGATTGTGCACAGTTCTCGCGCCAGCCGGGTTTCTACCTCGGTGGGCGCGCCGAAGCTGAGTCCACGGGCAGCGGCGTCGCAGACTGCTTTTACCTGTTCCGGGTGGGCATGGCCAAGAATCATCGGGCCCCAGGAGAGCACGTAGTCGATATAGGCTTTGCCGTCGGCGTCATAGAGCCAGGCGCCCTCGGCGCGTTCGATAAAAATGGGCGTGCCACCCACGGCCTTGAAAGCGCGCACCGGGGAATTGACGCCACCGGGAATATATTGCTGCGCCTGTTGGAAAAGTTCTTCACTGCGACTCATTGTTGCTCCTGTACATCTTTGTCTGGGGTCAGAGTACGTATTCACCAGGGCTTCACTACCACCAGGATAACGATGCCGAGCAACAGCAGTATCGGCACTTCGTTAAACCAGCGATAAAATACATGGGAGTGGCCATCGGTGCCGTCGGCGAGTTTTTTCAGCAGTGCGCCACAGGTAAAGTGATAGATGACAAGTGCCGTTACCAGGGCCAGTTTGGCGTAAAACCACGGCGCTGAAAAGTAGTAGCCGGGCTGGAACGCCACCAGGGCGAAGCCGAGCAGCACCGCCAGGAGTGCAAGCGGGGTGACAAAGCGATAGAGCTTGCGCTCCATTATGGCCAACTGGGCCTTGACCGTGGCCTCACCGGACATGGCGTGATAGACGAATAATCTCGGCAGATAGAAAATGCCGGCGAACCAGCACACCATAAAAATTATGTGGAAGGTTTTCAGCCACAACATCACTTTTTTTCTCCGTAGCGACGGTAAATATGGGTTTCCATGGTCTTTCGCGTGATGACCCCGATATTGGCATTGAGCAGGAAAGCGTGTTTCGATCTTACGCAGACGGCGGAGTTTCCGGTCATCAGGATAATTTGCCACGCCTCGTGGAGGTTGGCCTGGATATCCACGGTGGCGATGGGGCAGGCCAGGTTCTGCTCCAGTAAGTCGACCTTGTCCTGTCCGCTCTGTGTCGCATTTTCAATACAGGATGCCAGCTCGCGGGTATCGACCAGGTAGTGGGTGTTGTCCTCTACCAGTACTATCCAGTCGGGTTTGCGCGCGGCGAGTGCGCGCAGTTCATCGGTGGGCATGGATTTTCGCCCCATGACAACGTTGGTATTCATCAGGCTTGAGACGCCCAGCCGCTGTAGCGCCTGGCTGACCGGATCACGGTGTAGCGCGATACCCTGCTGCTGCAACACGGCCGCAATCGCGGAAGGCTGCGAGAACAATTCCCGGTGGCAAATATTGGCGACGGTAATCGCCAACA
The DNA here is from genome assembly GCA_030618705.1 of Gammaproteobacteria bacterium. Lineage (GTDB taxonomy): Bacteria > Pseudomonadota > Gammaproteobacteria > Pseudomonadales > JAHEGP01 > JAHEGP01. The sequence continues at coordinate 5,085 of JAUXCW010000207.1, forward strand.
GGCCGGGGAGCACGATATGCGGATTGTAGGTCAACTCCATCAGCGTCATCAATGCCGCCAGTGGGGCATTGAGTACAGCGCTCATCATGGCGGCCATTCCAAGCAGGGCATAAAGCATGGTTGAGCCGATCATTTCCGGCGCCAGCAATTGGATCGTCTGGCCGAGCAGGGTGCCGATACAGGCGCCGAGGAACAGGTTGGGGCCGATCATGCCGCCGGGCATGCCGAGGCCGATACTCACCGATGTCGCCAGCAATTTGGCGATGACAATGCCTCCCAGCACGACCAGCGGTACCGGTACGGTGATCAACTGGTGTAAGGCGCCGGTACTGACGCCCATGATTTGTGGTGCAATCAGTGCCAGCAGGCCGGTAATTACGCCGGCCACGGCCAGCCGCAGCCAGATTGGCTGGCCCGAGTAACGCAGGCAAAAGCGCTGGATACGCACAAAGCCGGCGCTGGCGCATGATACCAGCAGGGCTAACAGGACAACCAGGGCCAGTTCGCGCAGGTCCGGCCGCATCACTTCCGGCATCGATAACAGTGGCTCACCACCATAGGCCAGCCTTGCCAGTACGGTGCCCGTCACCGAAGCCAGGATCACCGGGATAAACCCGGCGATGGTGTACTCCGCCAGAACCACCTCCATGGCGAATATCACCCCGGCGATGGGGGTATTGAATGATGCGGCGATGGCAGCGGCGGTGCCGCAGCCGGCAAGCACGCGCAGGCTGTTGTGGGGCAGGTGCAAGGCCTGGCCGATGAGACTGTTGCTGGCGACACCGAGATGAACCGCGGGGCCCTCGCGGCCGACGGATTGGCCGCTTACCAGGCAGGCGATGCCAGCGAAGAACTGTACCAGGGCGTTTTGCCAGGGTAGTTTGCCGTCGTGGTTGTCGACGTTATACACCACATGGGGTACGCCCACATGGCTGTGTCGACGGGCGAAGCGCCACAATACGAGCCCGATAAGCAAGCCGCCCAACGCGGGCAGTGCGAAATGCAGCCATGCCGGCAGGGCGGAAAAACCCAACTCATCCACGCGGCCACTGTTGTGCTGCGGAATAAATGTCGCGATCAGCCACTCGTAGGATTTGCGGAACAATATAATGACCAGGCCGGCGACCAGGCCCGAGAGCAAGCCCAGTACGGCGTGCTCAAACGGCGCCTGCCCGGTGGCAAGTCGCTCGCGCATATGCCTCATGCCGCGGGCGAGGAAATTGCCGAGTGGTCCGGTTTGC
>JAUXCW010000203.1 GCA_030618705.1 Gammaproteobacteria bacterium
GTTCCATGGGCGAAGGCCAGGATCGGGTAACCCTCATCCGGCATGCTGCGGTGGGGGACTGCGATCCAGCCCGATACCGCGATCGGCGTACCGTCAACGGATTCTGAGCGATACAGCACGCGCCAGACTCGACCCTTACCGGCGCCACCCACTTCGGTGGCCCAGATGACATCGCCGTTAACCCCCGGCAGCGGATGGGGCGGTCGGTAGAATGCGCTGCCCGACGGTGCCCGATCGAGCAGCGTTACCAGCCCCGGCGTTACTTCGGATGCTGGCGGTTTGGGCTCAGGCGTGGGCGTGGGCTCAGGCGTGGGCGTGGGCTCAGGGATGGGTGCTGGCGCTGGTGGAGGCACAGGTGTAGGCGTTGGCCCGGGACCCGGTGTGGGAACGGGCTCCGGCTCAGGTACCGGTTCGGGGGCCGGCTCGGGCGCAGGCTCGGGTAGCGGTGTAGAGGGCTCGGTTGCCAATGGCGCGATGACATCACCGGATCCGCCACCGCCCCCACCGCAGGCCGTCAGCAGTACAAGCGAGCACAGCAACAGGCTCCAGCGCTTGAAAGCGTGGTAAGTGTAGACAAATGGCCTGTGCGACAGGACGGGAGTCTCCATGAATCTTCCGTTAAACAATCGTGCCCCCGGTGCAAAAACCGCTATCCGTCGGGGAATAAGCGCCTATTTTACGCGAAATCGCCTCCAAACGCACCTGTGGCTTCGAAATGCGCCCTGGTCGGGGCTTGAGCGGAGAATAGCGCTTGTTTATTTAGCAGCCACTAATATAATGAGCAGTCGTCCAATTCACGGCTTTTCCAACAGGCTGCACCCAGGAGACACTATGTTATTGACCCTGCCCGAGCTCATCCAACAGGCCGCCGGTAAGGTGCGACGTATCGACGCCGGCACTGCCCATGCGGAGGCCCTCGAGGGCGAAAGCTGGTTTATCGATGTCCGTGAGCCCCCGGAAGTGGCTGCTGACCCCATTCCAGGCTCGGTCAACTTTCCCCGCGGCGTACTCGAAATGAAAATGCTGGAAAACTGCAAAAATCCGGATATGCCGATCTTTATCCATTGCGCGACCAGCGCCCGCGCCACCCTCGCGGCGGAGCAGCTGCAACGCCTCGGCTACACCAGGGTGAGCGCGATCAGCTGCTCCCTCGATGTGATCCGTGTAGCCCGGTGCGCTCCGGTCTAGGCATACTTTCCGTCGGCAAGTACGCCCGTGCTCATCTGGCGGGCACCCACGCGAATCGCCCGCACAGGCGATTGACTCAGGCCCCGGCTTTGGCCAGTATTAGCGGCCTGCAGACAGCGTTCAGGAGTGCGAAAGGACAGTATGAATTGGGATCATTCGGTCGATGTGGTAATTATCGGTTCCGGCAATGCGGCGCTGACGTCCGCCTTGTGTAACTACGAAATGGGCAGCAGGGATGTCCTGATCGTCGAAAAAACCAGCCAGTACGGCGGCACCAGCGCCATTGGCGGCGGCGGCGTGTGGATACCCTGTAACCACTACGCAATGGAGGCCGGCGCCGAGGACAACCTGGACGACGCCCTGACCTATCTGGAAAACACCATCCCCGAGGGTGCGGTGCCGGTGGAGATGCTCCAGGCCCTGCTGGAAAACGGCCCCAGGATGCTCAAGTTCCTGGCGGATAAAACCCGCGCAAAGTACATTTCCCTGGGTGAATATCCGGACTACTACTCGGACCAGCCTGGCGCTCGCCTGGGGCATCGCTCGGTGGAGCCGGAACCACTGGATATCACCGAGCTAAGCCAGGGCGGCGAGCTGCTGCGCAGCGGCCACCAGATGATGCTGATGATGGGGATGGTGCCGATCACCCAGCAAGAGGCCCATGTCTTTACCGTCCAGTCCAGGGGCTGGGTGAAGCTGGCCATGAAACTGGTGTTCGGCCACCTGCTCGACCTTTCCCGCCGCTTCAAGCGCTTGCGCTCACGCCGCTCGACCTGCGGCCAGGCAGGGGTCGCCCGACTTGCACTGTCAGTGGAGGAGCGCGATATCCCGATCTGGCTCAACACCGAGATGACCGAACTGGTGATGGAAGATGGCCGGGTCGCCGGTATCAAGGTTAAAAAAGACGGCCGGGAGATGACCATCCAGGGCCGCAAGGGCGTCGTGCTTGCCTCCGGCGGCTTCGAGCGCAACCAGGCAATGCGGGAGCAATACCTGCCCAGTCCGACCAGTGCCGAGTGGAGTTCCGGCAACGCCGGCAACACCGGCCTGCCCATCGAACAGGCCGTCGCCCATGGCGCGGCCTTGCAGGGTATGGACGGCGCCTGGTGGTGCACCATGATCAAGGTTCCCGGGGAAGACCTGCCCCGGCTCTGCATTATGGAAAAGTCCTTTCCCGGCAGCGTGGTCGTCAACCGCCTGGGTAAACGCGTCGCCAACGAATCGATGAATTACCAGAAGTACGTGCAGGAATGCTTTAGAGCCCAGCAACAAGGTATCCCGGTCGAGGAGCTATGGCATGTGTTCGACGCCCGCTTCCGCGCCAACTACCTGGTGGGGCCGCTGATGACCAGCAAGATGATGCCGGATCGCTTCCTGCCAAAACGCTTCTTTTCCGATAGCTACCTCACTATGGCCGATAGCGTTGAAGAGCTGGCGGACAAGGTGGGCCTGGACAAGGCGAGCCTGACGGAAACCATCGACAATATGAACGAATACGCTCGCACCGGGGAGGACAAGGAGTTCCAGCGGGGTAGCTTCGCCTATGATCGCTATTATGGCGACCCCACGGTAGAGCCCAACAACTGCCTGGCCCCCATGGATAAAGCACCCTACTATGCCGTCCGCCTCTACCTGGGTGATTTCGGCACCAGCGGAGGTCTGGCGACCAATACCAATGGCCAGGTGCTGAAAGAGGACGGAGATGTCATCGAGGGCCTGTATGCCACCGGCAACTGCAGTGCGCCGGTGTTGCCGAGCTACCCTGGCCCCGGCGCCACCCTCGGCCCGGCAATGACCTTCGCCTACCAGGCGGCCAAGCATATCAATGCCTATAGCGATTGATACAAATCAACAAAAAGCGGAGGACATTCCAGGGGGTAAGTATTTCTACGCACTTACACACAGGCCGAAAGCATTAATACTTACCTTGATATGCTCGTCCGCCATGGGGTGATACCCAGGCTATAAAAAAGAATTCGAAACAGCGGGCCGCTAAGTCGATAATAAAAACAAGGGGGTAATAACAAAAATGTCGCAACAGGCATGCAGTATTTTTCACCGCAACCATTTTTGCACGACAACAGTCGAAATCCGGGGCTTCGTACCAGCGACTCCGGCATTTGAGCCCGTTACCTTAATAAATAACAACCTTTAAATAACAGCCCCAGGGGGTAGTCATGAGCACAAGGGAAATTCCTTTTAAAAAACTGGCCATACTGTCGGCCATCGTCGCCGCCAGCCCGGCAAGCAATACGGCGCTGGCGCAAGACGCACCGGCATTGGAAGAGGTCGTCGTCACCGCGCAAAAACGGGAGGAGTCGCTACAGGATATCCCCATTGCGATCAGCACCTTTGACAGCACGCAGCTGGAGGAGCTCAATGTCACCTCGCTGGATGACCTGAACGGTTATATTCCCTCGTTCCAGACCCGCCCCTTTGCGGCAGACTCCGCCGCACCTGTCATCTTTATTCGCGGCATGGGCAGCATCGATGTCCAGACCACCAAGGACGGGGCTGTCGGCGTATACCTCGACGGTGTCGCCCTCGGCCGCGTGACCGGCCTGGCCCTGGATGTGGCCGATCTCGAACGAATCGAAGTCCTGCGCGGCCCCCAGGGCACTCTGTACGGGCGCAACACCACTGCCGGCGCGATCAACTATGTCACCCGCAAACCCCACGAGGAACTGGCCTTCAAACAGCGCTTTACCGTCGGCAACTACAACCATTGGGCCAGCCAGACAGACCTCAACGTACCGATCACCGACAACTTTTATCTCAAGCTCGGCTATATGCGCACCGCCATCGACGGCTGGGTAGAAAACGAGAACTCGACCCTGCCGGACCAGGTCGACCCCAACAAGAAAGACAACCAGGCCGCCACGGCGGCCCTGCGCTGGAGAGCGACGGACAACTTTACCGTCGACTACGCCTTCGACTACTCGGACCTGGAATACGGCAACGGCTACTACCAGACCGTCAATGCACCCCAGGCGATCAACCAGGGAACCACCGTTCCCACCGACAAACGCCTCGACACCGCCCTGCTGGCCAAGGGCATGGCGGAAAGCGAGGGCGAGGTCAAGGGCCACAACCTGACCCTGGCCTGGGATTTAAACGCCGTTACCCTGAAGTCCATCACCGGTTATCGCGAGCTGGACAACACCCTGAACCAGAACTACCTCGACGGACTGCAGTTTCCCCAGGTAACGCGACTACCCGGCGAGTTTACCCAGACCAATACCGTCGATCAGGAGCAATTCTCACAGGAGTTCCAGGTCATAGGCTCGGCCTTTGACGACGGCCTCGAGTACGTCGCCGGCGTGTTCTACTGGAAGGAGAGCGCCACGGAAACCCAGTCCAGCAACTTCGGCACTGCCGGCTTCCCCTTTATCGACGCCTGGAGCGTCGACGCCGATGCGGAATCACTGGCCGCTTATGGCCAGGCGACCTGGCACCCCAATATCCTCAGCCAGCGCCTCGGCTTTACCCTGGGCTTGCGCTATACGCAAGACGAGCGAGAGGCGACCAAGGTGTTTATTCAGACGGACCTCGCCGGCGTCCCACCGCCGACCGGGTCCTTCGGCGGCAAGAACGACTTTTCCGACACCAGCGGTAACTTCGTTATCGATTACGCGTTTACCGATAACGTCAACAGCTTTTTGAAGTACTCCACCGGCTACCGCGCCGGCGGCTTCAACACCCGCGCCGCGCCGGGAAATTTCGAGGAGGGCTTCGATCCGGAAAACGTACAATCCACCGAGCTGGGGATCAAGTCCACGCTGTGGGACCAGCGCATGACCCTCAACGCATCGGTCTACTATAACAAGTACGACGACTTGCAGGTGGACACCTTCGTGCCGCCGGTAAACAGCCGCACCGATAATGCCGGTAGCGCTACCATAAAAGGCGTCGAAATCGAGCTGCTGGCGCGCTTGTCCCGGGGCTTCACCCTGGACGCTTTCTACGCCTACATGGATGGTGAGTTCGGCGAATTCTTCCTTGCCGGCTCCGGCCTGGGCGATCTGTCCGACGAAAAAGTTATACCCAATGCACCCGAACACCAGGCCAAGATGGGCCTGGAGTACGCCTTCCCCATGACCTCCTTCGGCCAGTTTACCGCCAAGGTGGATTATCTGTGGCAGGATGAGACCTACTCCAACCCGGATCCCGTCGTAGTCGACAGCTACGGCCTGTGGAATGCCCGACTGCAACTTATCGGCGTCCCCCTGCCCAAGGGTGAAATCCGCGTCGCACTGTGGGGCAAGAACCTCGCCGATGCAGAGTACGCCGTGCTCACCACCGACTTTTCAGGTGGCACCGGCACTATTCTTACCAGCCAGTTCGGTATGCCACGCACCTACGGCATGGACTTTATCTACGAGTTCTAGGCAGTACGCTGGAACTGCAAACGCCGGGCTGAGTCCCGGCGTTTTTATTTCCGCTGTCTGGGTCCTGTATTTGAGCGAAAGTATCGACCACCGGCTCTGGACAGAGTCGGCCCCATTCCTTTATAATAAGCCACTTGTCCCATATAAATAGTTTGGGCACCGAAGTAACTCATGTTCACCATGCCAGGTGGCCGAATTTTGGAATAGCTGATGAACGATACCGACCGCACCCTCTGGGCCGCACCACCCCATCCCGACTGGCTCGCGCGCATGAATCAGGAAGGTGGCTGCTTCGATCTCGAAGCCGTCGTCCCCCTCGATGAAGCGTCCTTGCTGCAGGCCGCCTGCCGCTCCACCGGCCTCGGGAATTTCGGTGACGAACGGTGGCGAGAGCCCTTCAGAATCCTGTTCAAGGCCCTGAAAGAAGAAGCACAGCTGACCCTGATGGGACGCCTGATGGCCAGGAGCGATATTACTCTCTGGTTGCGCACCCGCCTGCTGGTGACCGAAACACTGAGGAAAAACCCCGGCATCCTCGACCAGGAGATCGCGGCGCCCATGGTCATCGTCGGCCTGCCCCGCTCGGGCACCTCCATCCTGTTTGAATTACTGGCCCAGGATCCCGATGTCGGCGTACCCCTGATGTGGGAAGCCCTCCAGCCATGCCCGCCCCCCGAAGCGGCCAGCTACCACGACGACCCGCGCATCGAACAGGCCGACAAACTCTTTACCCAGTGGAACCGCGTGGCGCCCGAATTTGCCAGCATGCATGAGATGCGCGGCGACATACCCGC
>JAUXCW010000287.1 GCA_030618705.1 Gammaproteobacteria bacterium
CCCCACCAATCCCACTTTATCGGTGATGTGGCCTGTACCACTTGCCACAACGGTCATACAGAATCGGTGACCTATTGCGAAGCCTGCCATAGCTTCGACTTCAAGCTGCCCTTCGGCGCTCCGTGGGCACGGGAGCCCGCCCCTCTCATCGCCGACGATGAAGACCGGGCGGCGCAGGACATTGCCATCGCCGGTCCGCCGCGGGACGAGACGGATGTGCTGGTAATCGGTTCGGGCGGCGCGGGCCTGGCGGCGGCCGTGTCAGCCAGGGATGAAGGCGCCAGGGTAATCCTGCTGGAAAAAGAACCCGTTCCGGGCGGCAACACCAAGCTGGCCGCCGGGGGAATGAATGCCGCCGAAACCGCGGCGCAGCAGAAACTGGGCATCGAGGACGATAAACAGCTCATGGTTGATGACACCATGAAAGGCGGCCACGGGCTCAACGATCCCGAGCTGGTGAAACTGCTGGCCAATAATTCATCTGGCTCGATCGACTGGCTGGGCTCCCTGGGAGCCGATATGAGCGACGTGGGCCGTATGGGTGGCGCCAGTACCGATCGCAGCCACAGACCGGCGGGCGGTGCCGGGGTCGGCGCACATGTTGCCCAGGTCTTGTGGGATAGCGCGGTAAGCCGTGGCACAGACATCCGTTTCAACAGCCGTGTCGTGCGGATCCTTGAAAATCCATCCGGCGAGGTGATCGGGGTGCTGGTGCATGGCAAGTTCACAGGCTACTACGTGATTAAAGCCGATGCCGTCATACTGGCCACAGGTGGCTTCTCCAGGAACAATAAGCTGGTTGCCGAGCACGATCCCAAGCTCGCGGGCTTCAACAATACCAACCAGCCAGGCGCCACCGGCGACGGCCTGGAGATTGCCCAACTTGCCGGAGCGGCCACCAGGGACCTGGACTATATCCAGGCGCATCCCACGTATTCACCTGTGGGTGGAGTGCTGGTGACCGAAGCCGTTCGAGGTAACGGCGCTATCCTGGTAAACCGTGGGGGTGAGCGTTTCGTCAATGAGATCACCACCCGGGACAAGGCGGCTGCGGCAATCCTGGCCCAGGAGGGAGGAAGTGTCTACCTCATATTTGACGATGCGGTACGCAGGAGCCTGAGCAAAATCGAAAGTTTCATACACCTGGGGATTGTCGACGAAGGCGGGAGTATTGAAGCTCTTGCCAATAAGATCGACCTGCCCGCGGCTAAGCTGGCAAGCACCGTTGCGGCCTACAATGCATTGGTAAAAACCGGAGTAGACTCGCAATTCGAACGCCCGGACCTGCCGTTGGAGCTGACGACCGCTCCCTACTACGCAATTGAAGTGACCCCCGCGGTCCACCACACCATGGGCGGGGTGAGGATTGACACCATGACCCGGGTAAAGGACAAAGAAGGAAACACCATCGTGGGACTTTACGCCGCCGGCGAAGCCACCGGGGGGGTGCACGGTTCCAACCGCCTGGGGGGCAATGCCGTTTCCGACATCATTACTTTTGGCCGCCTGGCGGGGGCCGAGGCCGCCAGCTACGCCAGGGACAATTGAGCCCTGTTTGCGAGGCACGCGACCGCCCCTGCGGCGAGCAAACTCCGGATCACCCGGGCACACGCTGACCCAATGGCTCCTTGCGCATAAAAACCAGAGCGAGCACGACAGCCAGCAGGCAGGCCAGAGCGGCCACGGCAAAGGTCGCCGGGGGGCTCTTCTCCCACATAAACCCGCTGACCAGTGCGCCGAGCGCGCCGCCCAGCCCGAAGCCGAGGCCACTGTATATCGCCTGCCCCTGGCCCTGGTGGCGACCATCGAAAAAGCGCCGGATATACTCGATGGCAACTGCGTGAAAACTGCCGAAGCTGGCCGCATGCAATAACTGGGCGAAAACGAGCACCGACACGTACTCGGCATAGAAGCCAATAAGACACCAGCGCAGCGCCGAAAGCAGCAGACTGAAAACCAGTATATGGCGGATACTCCATCGGCTGAGCACACGGGGCATCAACATAAACAGGACCACTTCCGCCATTACTCCGAGGGCCCACAACAGGCCGATAGTACTCGGCTCAAACCCAAGGTCCTCGAGATAAATACTGTAAAACGTATAGTACGGCCCGTGGGAAAACTGCAGAAGTGTCGCCACCAGGAAAAATACCAGCAGGCCCGGTTGTTTGAGCACCTGCCACAGCCCATGGCCATCGAAACGGGACGTCGATACCGGAACATCCGTGACAAAGAGGCTGGTGATCCAGATCGCGGCGAGCAAAACCGCCAGGATAATGGGTAGTGTCTGCAGGGAGAAGTGATCGAACCAGACGCCCAGTAAAGTCACCGCAAGGATAAATCCGATCGAGCCCCACAAGCGTATCTGGCTGTAGTAATTAAACCTGTCCCGTAGAAACGACAGGGTCACGACCTCGAACTGCGGCAGTACAGCGTTCCAGAAAAAACTGTAACAGGCAATAACCAGCGCCAGCGCAAAAAAGCTGTGACTGATAAAAATACCCATAAAGGACAACAGCGCCAACAGGTTGCCCCAGCGAATAATCGCCAGCCTTTGCCCGCTCCTGTCGGCAAGCCAGCCCCATATACTGGGGGCAATGATCTTGGTTGCCATTAATACGGCAGATAGAAAGCCGATGGCTGAGGCATCGAAGCCCTCGTCCACCAAAAACAGGCTCCAGTAGGGCAGCCAGGCACCGAGCAGGGCAAAATAAAAAAAGTAGACGCCGGAGAGGCGCCAGTAGGGAATATCCGGCTCTCGCCACATGGGCTAGTCGGTTTGCGCGGGAATGACCGGCGTACCGCAACTGACACCGGCGTTTTGTCCGCGGTGACGCAAATAGTGATCCAGCAGGACAATGGCCATCATCGCCTCGGCAATGGGCGTGGCGCGAATGCCGACACAGGGGTCGTGCCTGCCCGTGGTCACCACCTCGATGGCCTGCCCTGCCCTGTCAATGCTGCGCCCCGGCAAGCGAATGCTGGAAGTCGGTTTCAGGGCGATATGGGCGACGATATGCTGTCCGCTTGATATACCCCCCAGCACACCGCCGGAATGATTGGATAAATAACCCTGGGGCGTCATTTCGTCGCGATGCTCGGTGCCCTTTTGCGATACCGCGGAAAAACCCGCACCGAACTCGACGCCCTTGACCGCATTGATACTGACCAAGGCGTGGGCAAGATCCGCATCCAGGCGGTCGAACACCGGCTCGCCCCAACCCGGGGGTATATTTTCGGCCACCACGCTAATTCGCGCACCCACCGAATTACCTTCTTTGATGAGCGCCTGCATATAGGCTTCCAGCTCCGGGAGCTTTTCCGGCTCGGCGCAAAAGAACGGATTATTCGCCACCGCATCCCAGTCCACCAGGCCCAGTTCGATCGGCCCTAACTGGGACATATAGCCGCGAATACTTACCCCGCATTGCCGCGCCAGATACTTTTTGGCGATAGCGCCCGCCGCGACCCGCATCGCGGTTTCCCGCGCTGAAGAGCGCCCACCACCCCGGTAGTCACGCACACCGTATTTTTGTGTATAGGTATAGTCGGCGTGGTTGGGACGAAACGAATCCATGATGTCGGAGTAGTCTTTGGAGCGCTGGTCGGTATTCCTGATCAACAAGCCGATCGGCGTACCGGTGGTCACACCCTCGAAGACACCCGACAGGATCTCCACCTGGTCCGCCTCGCGACGCTGGGTGGTAAAGCGTGAACTACCGGGCTTTCGCCGGTCCAGGTCTGCTTGCAAATCCGATTCCTGCAAGGGCATGCCCGGCGGACAACCGTCGACGATACAGCCGATCGCCGGGCCATGGCTCTCGCCAAAACTGGTAACGCTGAACAGTTTTCCTATGGTATTGCCTGACATGGTTTGACCCGAATAATGCTCGATACGTTGAATGTAGTATACGTTAAACCGATACGACTATCGCAGCTTACATAGGTCGAATCCCGTTAGCCGAATTTATTCGACCAATCGCCCTCTCAATTCTGCTAACTCGGTAGCGGTGATAACCAGCACGCCTTCTCCTCCACGCTCAAAGTCTATCCATGTAAACGGGATATCGGGATACTGCTGTTCGAGGGCAGCGGCACTATTGCCTACCTCGAGTATCAGCAGGCCGTGCTCACTGAGAAAATCCCCGGCCTCGCGCAAAATCCCGTGCGCGAGCTCCAGCCCATCCTCGCCCGCCGCCAGCGCCAGGGCCGGCTCATGGTGAAATTCCGCAGGCATACTGGCCAGGTCGCCGGCATCGACATAGGGGGGATTACTGACGATAATGTTATAACGCTTTCCCTCAGCCGCAAGTGCCGCAAAAAGATCCGACTGGATAGCCCTCACCCGGGATTGCAGTTCATGCTCGCAGATATTGTCCTGGGCCAGGG
>JAUXCW010000006.1 GCA_030618705.1 Gammaproteobacteria bacterium
GGCGCGGTAGTATGCAATATCGGCCACTTCGACAACGAGATCGATACCGCCTACACCCGCGAAAACTGGCGTTGGGAAGAGGTGAAGCCACAGGTACACCGCGTCTTCCGCAGCGACGCGGCGGAAGACCACCTGTTGTTGTTGTCCGAGGGTCGCCTGGTCAACCTCGGCAACGCCACCGGCCACCCCTCGCGCATTATGGACGGCTCTTTTTCCAACCAGGTCCTGGCCCAGATCTACCTCTATGAGCGCGGCTTCGCGCGGCTGGAAGCAGACCTGAAGCCGGCGGCTATTCGCGTCGACGTCTTGCCGAAAAAACTCGACGAAGAGGTGGCGCTGCATATGGTCAAGGGCTTTGGCGGCGTGCTTACCCGGCTCACCGCGGAACAGGCCGACTATATCAACGTGCCTGTGGACGGGCCGTACAAGCCGGAGACCTATCGTTACTAGCATACTGTTGATCTGTACCTCGATGGTTGGAGTGTCAACGGAACAGGGGCCAGGACTGTGCGAGGCAGGGATGCCGAGCCGAAGGCAGCACACTCCATCGATCTAGTGCTACTCCATTTTCTGCGCACAGGTTATCTATGAGTAATGACAAGCGTTTAAGCTTCGAGTTTTTCCCGCCCAAGACGGAAGCGGGGGCTGCCAAGCTGGCGGCAACCTGGAAACAACTGGGGCAAATTCAGCCCGGATTCTTCTCGGTGACCTACGGCGCCGGCGGTTCCACCCGGGACAATACCCGCGATACCGTCCTCGCCATTCGCCAGGACGGGTACGCCGTGGCGCCACACTTGTCATTTGGCGGCGATGGCGAGGATTCGATTCTCGCCCTGCTGGAGGAGTACCGGCGTGCGGGTATCAAGCGCATCGTCGCGCTGCGGGGCGATATGCCCTCCGGCATGGGCATGGCCAGGCTGGCCTATGCCAATGAGCTGGTGACGTTTATTCGCAAACACACCGGCGATCATTTTCACATCGAGGTGGCCGCTTATCCGGAGATTCATCCCGAGGCCGGCAGCTACGACGAGGACGTCATGTACCTCAAGCAAAAATTCGACGCCGGGGCCAACTCGGCAATCACCCAGTACTTCTACGATGTCGACGCCTATCGCTGGTTTCTGGGCAAATGTCAGGCGGCAGGCATCGATGCGCCCATCTACCCCGGGATCATGCCCATTACCAACTACCAGAACCTGGCCCGTTTTTCCGCAAAGAGCGGCGCCAGTATCCCGCGCTGGATGGCCAGGCAACTGGAGTGTTACGGTGACGACCAGCAAAGCGTTATCGACTTTGGTATCGAGGTGGTTAGCCGGCTGTGCCAGCAGCTGTTGCAGGCCGGGGCACCGGGCTTGCATTTTTATACCATGAACCAGGCCGAGCCCACCACCACGATATGCCGGAATATCGGCCTCGGCCAGGGCAACTAGAGCAGGGATGCGAAAGCCGCGCCTTTATACGGCACAGCCCCTGGATGAGAATAGTCGGGGGCAACTTCAGGGGCAGGCCGCGCACTATCTCAGCCGCGTACTGCGCCGGGGAGCCGGCGACGAAATTCGGCTGTTCAACGGTGAGGGTGGCGAGTACGAGGCCCGGATAGTCGCCCTCGGGCGCGGCACCGTCGACCTGGAAATACAGCAACGCATCGACTCCGACCGGGAGTCCCCCCTCCATACCGAACTGGGCCTGGTTATCTCCAGGGGCGAACGCATGGACTGGGCCATACAGAAGGCGACGGAGTTGGGGCTGAGCGCCTTGACGCCGCTGCTGTCCGAACACGGCGAGGTCAAATTGAGCGGTGAGCGTGCAACGAAGAAACGCGCACATTGGCAGCGTGTTGCCGTAAGTGCCTGCGAGCAGTGCGGCCGCAACCGGATTCCCGGGGTGGGTGAGATTCAAGCCCTCGCCGAATGGCTGCGAGCCGGCGACGCCGACCTGGCCCTGGTCTTCGCCGCCGGCGGTTCGCCCATGCTGCAGTGGCGTGAATGCTCGCCTCGCCGGCTGAAACTTTTAATTGGCCCAGAGGGCGGGCTGTCCGCTACAGAATTGGCGCTTGCCGGGGAGGCGGGATTTGAAACCGCAAGCCTGGGGCCAAGAATACTGCGCACAGAAACCGCGCCGGTGACAGCCCTGGCCCTGGCGCAATCCCTGTGGGGTGATTTCCGGGGCGCCTCTGTTTGATCTCGATCAGCTGGCTATGGACATCTGGCAACCGGCTTTTTTTACCGCCCGAACCAGCTTGCCCTCGATGGCCTGAAAATCGGGGATACTCGCTTGCTCTCCGCAGGTTTTCGCTATCATCAATTCGACGGAGCCCTTTTTCCCGGTATCGCTGTTGACAATTTCCCCCGGTGTAATTCGCATCATGCGCGGCGCCCCCTGGCTGATAATCGCATAGAACGGCACAGTCGACGTGTCCAGCGTACCATTGATTACAGCCGCATGGATCAGGCTCACCGGGACACTGCCGCTCCGGCTGTTGATCGACTCGAAGGAGATCAGGGGAATGCCGTAGCCCCGCCAGTTGATCAATCCGCTGAACCATTTTGGCGTCCCTTTGACCTCCGTGACATCGGCGACATGAATGATCTCGGCCACACAGACATTGGGTACAAGCAGAGTCCTGTCCTGTATCGGCAATATCATGGTAATCAGGTCGACCGCCTTGCTGGCATCTATCAATTGTCTTTTCATGCTTGATCCTGTATCTGTGAAAAATTTGAGTGGGGGTCTGTATAGCGCCGTGCCAACGCCTCGGCAAGCTGGGCCGGGCTCGCCTGGTATTGTACAAGCCCTGAGGCTATCGCCGCCTCCGGCATGGACGGGCAGATACAGCTCGCGGGCTCCTGTGCCCAGACGCAACCACCGCGACGGTGCAGAGTCTGGCAAGACCGGGCACCGTCCGCACCCATACCGCTAAAAATAATCGCACCGGAGCACTCACCGTAGACAGCGGCAATATCACTGATAACCTGGTCGATCGCCGGCGCGTAGGGGCCCGGCCAGTCGTCGTGCGTATTCTCTACCCTGCCCAGGGGGCGAAAGCGCAAGCAGTTTTCCACCGGCACAATACCCAACTGCCCGTGGCTGAGTACTTCGCCGCCCTGTAACAAAACCGCCTTGAGGTGGGTATTGCGTGCCATGACTTCAGACAGCAAGGTACTGAAATTGGTATCGATATGCTGGGCATAGACAAAACTCAGGGGTAGATTCGGTGGCAGGGCCTTGAGGAATTCGCTTACCGCCTCGGGCCCACCCAGCGACGCGCCCAACACCCAGACATTACGTGCGACCCGATTCTCCCGCGAGCGTGCCGTGGCCCTGGCCAGCAGGGGATTGTGGGCAAACTGCCCGATCCCGTCAGTGGCTCGAACCCGGGTGATTTGCTGTAATTTTTCTATGAGCCGGAGCAAGTGCTCAGCCTGATTCTCTGCGGTGCTGTCTGCCGGTGCGCTTTCATCTATTAGCACCGGCACCTCGATTTGGTCAAGCAGCAGGGATACGGCCCCGACGCTGTCACTCTCCTCGGAGAGGTTGATAATCCAGGCGTCCACGACGGTATGTTGCAAAATCCTATCCGTAATTTTTTCCGGGACGCAAGCCAGCACAATCTCGTAATCCGCATCCCGTAAAACCGACTGTATCTCAAACAGCTGAAGCGGCGAGTCCGACACGACCCCAATCCGGGGATTCAGGGAGCCGCTCATAGCCGACTAGGGGGTATTCCCCGTCAGCTCCTGGATATTCGCCAACAACTCCATCTCCTGGAAGGGCTTGCCGAGATATTTGTCGACACCGATGGACTCCGCTCTCTCGCGATGCTTCTCGCCGGTTCGGGACGTTATCATAATGATGGGCAGGTTCTTCAGTTTGCTACCGCTCTTGACGCGACTGGCGACTTCAAATCCATCCATACGCGGCATCTCGATGTCGAGCAACATGCAATCCGGCTTGTGATCCTGTAGCAATTGCATCGCGTCGACACCATCTTTTGCCAGTAACACATCCATCCCGTTGCGTTCGAGCAGGCGTGAGGTCACCTTGCGCACGGTCACCGAGTCATCGACAACCATTACCAGAAGGTTGCGGTTCTCTTCGACTTCCTCCTCCTGCTTGCTCTCAATCATTTCGTTGAGCTGCGGCATGGATAGATCGGTACGGATCATGGCGTGCAGATCGAGGATCACCACAACACTGCCGTCGCCAAGTACTGTGGCGCCGGACAAGCCCTGGGCCGCGCTGAACTGCGGACCAAGGGCTTTTACCACAATCTCCCGACTGCCGAGCAATTGGTCAACCTGGACCGCAAAGGAATTCTCGCCGCTCCTGACCAGGATGACAGGTAGCGGCAAAGTTTCATCCTGTAGGTCCGGCGAGGCTGTCTTGCGAATGAGCGCACCCATATAGCGCAGCTTGTAGGATTGTCCCGCATACTCGAAAAGCGGCGCATCGGGCTGGTAGTAGGCTTCCAGTTCAAAGGGACTGACCCGCACGATACCTTCGATGGTGTTGAGTGGCAGCGCATAGGTCTCGCCACAGCTCTGTACCATCAACGCCCGGTTGACCGACACGGTAAACGGTAACCTGATGACAAACCGGGTTCCCCTGCCAAAGTCCGACTTGATATCCACCGAGCCGCCGATCTGCTTGATCTCGCTGGCGACCACGTCGAGACCAACGCCGCGACCGGAAATCTGGGTTATGGCTTGTGCAGTACTGAAACCGGATTGCAGAATAAACTGCAGCACTTCATGATCGGACAAGGTCGCATCGGCCGACATCATACCCCGCTCGATTGCCTTGCTGCGCACGGCCTCCAGATCGATACCCCGGCCATCATCAGCGAGGGTGAGGACAACTTCTCCACCCTCGCGCGCCAGGCTGATACTGATATTGCCGGCGAGCGGCTTGCCCGCGGCGGCGCGCTTGTTCTCGTCTTCGATACCGTGGTCGACCGCGTTGCGTAGCATGTGCTCGAAGGATGGCACCATACGCTCAAGAATGGTTCGGTCCATCTCACCTTCGGTATTGAGAAATTCCAGGTTTACATTCTTATTGAGCTCGACGCTCACCTGGCGAACAATGCGACGCAGCCGGGGCACCAGGCGCGAGAACGGCACCATCCGCGAACGCATCAATCGTTCCTGCAAATCGGTGTTGATTCGCGACTGTTGCAGTAACAGGGTCTCGATGTCCCTGGACTTGTTGAATATGCTGTTCTTCACTTCCTTGATATCCGAGGAGCTCTCTGCCAGTGAGCGCGACAGTTGTTGCAACACCGAGTAACGATCCATTTCCAGCGGATCGAACTCCTCCAGGCCCATACTTTCAACCTGCTCCTGGCGAAAAATCAGCTGTTGCTCTGTTTCAATATCGAGGCGGCGCAATTGCTCCTGCATCCGCTCGATAGTGGCTTCCATTTCCGCCAGCGAAAACATGACTTCGCCGACCTGCTCCTCGACCCGGCTTCGATTGATACTTGTCTCACCGGCCAGGTTAACCAACTGCTCGATGACATGAGCGGGCATCTTCACCGCTTCCTGGGTAACGACCCGCATCTGGGAATTGTCTACGACCGGCGCCGCTGCTGTCGCAGGCTCTGATTGCGCCTTGTCCGCCTGCGGGAGATCTATCATTTCAACCGGCTCGGCACTTGCCTCCGGCAACTCCGGTTCCTGCTCCTCGATATCGGCAACCGGCTCGCCCGTCATTACCTGCTCGACGACGATCACCACCTGGTCCTGGTATTGCTGGACGCGAGCAAAAAAGCTGTTATCGAATGCCACACCGTGTTCTTCGGCGCTGATCAAAAAGGTTTCAAAATTGTGGCTGAGATTTCCGAGGCTGCGCAGCCCCGTCAGTCGGGCGCCACCTTTGAGGGTGTGCAGACAGCGCTGGAGCATTTCGAGACAGCTGCGCGATTGCCGATCTTCCAGCCACTGATGGATGGTTTCGTCAATTTTCTCCAGCAGGTCGCGGGCTTCCTCCATGAAGATCTCAACCATCTCCTGGTCGATATCATCGTCATCGGCGACCACCAGCGTATGCTCTGTCACCGGCGGCGTGTGGCTCCTGGTTTGTTCCTCTGCCGGGGCCGGTGCCTCGATGAATTGCTCAGCGCCGCTATCGTCTACTGACTCATCGTCGACGCCGGCTCTCGGCGCCTCCGCCTCGACGGAAACAGGCTCGAGGGAATCAAGCCTGGCCTGTAAATCGCTATCGACAGGGGCAAAGGCCTGATCCGCAGCCAGACTGTCCAGCATACCCTCCAGGGTTGAGCCGACCTGCTCAAACAGCGCGACGATCTCATCGCCGACCGGACATGGAGCCACGCGTTCAGCGGCAGCGGACCACGCCAGGGCCAAACCTGCCAGTGGCTCCAGTTCCAATTCGCCGGCGGTTGCAGCGATTTTCCCGGTGTACTCACCGACAATAAACCAATCTCCTTCGTTGGCTTCGCCGCGCTCCTTCCAGCCGTCAAGAATGGCCGTGACACTGGCCAGGCGATCGGCGGTTTCGATCATAAACTCACCGACGCGGCTCAAGTAGGCACTGTCATCCCCGCTATCCTCTGGTACAGAGGGGATCCGGCTTTCAATGAGCGACTCGATTCGCCCTAACAAAGAGGGCGTCTCGGAAAATTCCACGCAGTGACCCTGCTCTTTGAGCAAGGTCAGACCGATAAATGCAAGCCTGGTAGTATCGCGAATAACATCGACAACGTCCTGGTCGACACCGATCCTGGCCGCCTGGAGTTGCTTCACCAGGCTCTCCAGGGGCGCGACGATAATACCCAGGGCATCGACTTCGGCCATGCGGGCACAACCCTTGAGCGTATGCAGTGCGCGCTGCAAGCCGTCGCTGACGGCCAATGGCTCGGCACTGGCCTCGGCCTGGGCAATAAATTCCTGCATGGCGACCAGGTGTGATTCCGCTTCCGCGCCAAAGATCTCCAGCAGGGTATCGCGTTCGTTCTGCTCTTCGACGGCGGCGAGATTATCTTCGCTCTGCGCTCCCTCGACAGCGGACGGATCATCCACAGCATCAAGGGTCGCACCCGGCTCGTGATTATCCTGAGTATCGGTGGTAGCCACCCCGTTTGAAAATTCCGCAACAGGCTCTTGTTCGAGCTCGTCGGTATCCTGGGCTTGCCCGGCGACATCATCCGCCGCACGACAGTTAGCTGGCTCCAGCCACCGTGGGTCGATCGCCATCAAATCGGCGGCATCGACGTTTTCACCATCGACCAGGGCCTGGACTAGCGCCGATACACCATCGACATAGGATTTGTTGAGCGGTTTCCGACCTTCAAACGCCGCCACCATAGGGGGAACCAGGGTGACAATCTTCACCACCAGGTCGCTGTGGATAGTCGCCGGCGTAACGCCTTGTTCGATAATCTTGTTGAGCATGCCCTCGACAGACCAGGCCAACTCGCCGAGCATACAAGCGCCGACCATGCGGCCGCTGCCTTTGAGCGTATGAAAGGCCCGTCGGATTTCACTGAGAGCTTTTTCGTTGTCGGACTCGGCGCACCACTGCGGCAGGTTCTGCGCAATGGCCTCGAGGACTTCGCCGGCCTCTTCGACAAAGATTTCAGCGATCTCCTCATCGAGGGGGTCTTCAGTTTCCTCCTCGACAGACATGGTGAACGGATAGGGGGAAGCACTCGAGACCGGGCCAGTCTCCACCGCGGCAGGCTGCTCACCACCCGCCTCGCCGGTTAACGCCGCCGTCCCATTTTCTTCCACAATGTCTGACGTGTCCTCACCCTCCGGTGACACCGCCTCAGGCACCACGGCCTGCAGGGAATCATCCTCGGCGAAGTCCTCTGTGCAGGGATCCACCCGTGATTCGACGTCATCCAGGCTGTCAATGGAGTAACCGAGTAGCCCCACGCTGTCTTCTGCAACATCCAGGATCGCCTCATTATCCGCGAGCTGGTCTTCCGCGGTGCGCTCCAGGAAATAGTCGATGCCGCTGATAGCATCCGCCAGCTTTTCCAGCATTTGCCACTCGGGAACCTGTTTTTCGGCTAACAAACACTGACTGGTATAGCGCTCACAGGCCCGCAATATACGCGCCGCTCGCTCGGTACCTGCCATGTCCAGGCTACTCGCCAGAGCGCGCAGCATGGACGGAACGGCCTCCAGCCGGGAGTGATCCCACTGGCTGGCGACAAAGTCGATTATCGCTTCCTTGGCCCGCTCCAGGCCATTGCGCGCCTCCCGCAAAACGGCCTCTCTGGCCGTATCGAGCTGGTGGTGCTCCTCGGAATGCCCGGACCCGGCCCCCGGGGCCAGATAAGCGAGTAGTGACTCCTCCACAGCGACAATATTCTCGGCTATCGAGAGCAAGCTCTCCCGGTCCTCACACTCGCCTCGATCAATAAACGACTTCAGGGCTTCACCCTGGGCACGCATCGTTGCCAGCGGTTCTACGAAACCGAGTACCGCCATGGTGTCCCCGACCCGTTTAAGCAGGGGTAGCGCCTCCACGATATTATCCATTCCCTTGTCACCGCCACGACCATGCAAGTCGAGGTAGTCCTTGACGGCAGCGATTTCTTCTAATAATGCATCCACCACCGAGCGCAAGGCATCCGGATCGGCTCGCGAATCATTCTGCTCTGCACTTTGCGCCAGCGCCTTCTTCAACTTGTAGCTTCGCTGTATCTGGAGAATGCGGGGCGACTGCGCGTCGGAGCGCGCAATATAGTAAAGGAAAGCCTTTAGCAGTTCCGCGGGTGCGGGTTTGTCAAAGTAGGCCGCGCCATCGTGCTGCATGCCCTTGAGTTCGCTGTCTATTTCCTTGAGCAGCGACTTGATCGCCGCGTTGGGGTGGATCGATTGATTCGATACACCCTCAACGATTGCCTGGGCAGCACGCCACAGGGGTTCGCGGCGGGTTCCGCAACTCATCTCCTGCAGGTGATTACATATCCTGGCGAGATACTCCAGATTCTGGCCCAGCTGTTTTTTGCGCACAATGCCGACAAAAGCGAGTTGGAACAACTGTTTGAGCTTGCCCACCATGCCCTGGAATTCCTCCCGGGATAGCACCGCTGCACTTTCAGTCGCCGGGGCTATTGCAGACATCTCGGGGCTGAAAAACGCTGCCTCCGACATCAGTTCTGCATTACGGATGGACCGCATGTCATTGATGCGCGGAAGAAGCACACCGGGTAAATCCTGCCGTGCTACTCGCACCTGGTCCAGGTAACTGGGCAGGTGAAGCAATCCGGCCATTGCGGCTTCTATCGCCTGCATGGAGTCGCCCTGCACCTCACCGTTCAGCATTGCCTGTAACAGCGACTCCATTTCACCGGCAAACAGTGCAGCCCCATGAAATTCAACCATGCGCAATGTACCCTGCACCTGGTTGACGTAGCTCAGGCAGAAACGCAATTGCGTTGTATCTCCCGGCGCTTCGACATAGGCCTCCAGCGCCTGACATGCCTGTTTCAGCGTTTCGTCGATCTCTCCCGAGACCCAGTCCAGAGCAACATAATCCTGACGCTCAGCCATAGTGGTTATCAACCTTTACTTATGTTCTTTTATTGGCGGATATAGGCTTCCAGTTGCCCGGAGCGCACCCTGGAGACGCTTTCATGCGTCCACCCCACCGATTCTCCCTGACCCACCACCAACATGCCCCCGGGCTTGAGGTGATCGACCAGGCAATCCAATACCTTGTATTTGCTACTCTGGCGAAAGTAAATCAGTACGTTCTGGCAGAAGATGACATCCATATCGATGCCCAGCAGCTCTTCAGCTGACACCAGGTTTGACTGCACGAAGCACACCCGATCAGCCAGGGCCTCGGTAATCCTGCAACGGTCGCTGTCGAGCGATTCCAGATTGCCACTGCGCAACCGGGGTTTCAGGTTGACCAATTGCTTCTCCCTGTATTCCGCCTGCCTGGCGGTCGTCAGGGCAGCATTGCTGATGTCGGTGCCGATAACACCGTAGTACATCGGCTCGCTTTGCTGCTCGATGCAGCTTCTCGCCTGCATCGCCAGGGACCACGCCTCTTCACCACTGGCACATCCCGCACTCCACAACTCCAGCGTGTCACCCCTGTGCTTCAGCTCCTCCATTCTCTGCAACAGATATCCATCAAGAAACTCGAAAGCCGCCATATCCCTGAAAAAGCGTGTTTCCTGGACGGTGATGCGGTTAAGCAACTCCCCCCACTCGAGAAATCCCGCCGCGCCATCCTGGACAGAGTCAAAGTACGCTTCGTAATCCTCGCTGCCTATCTCGTACATGCGCCGGTACAGGCCCGCTTGCAGAATTGATTTGTGCAAGGAGAAACTAATACCGGTACGTCGTTCCAACAGAGTCTGCCAACGCTCGAACTGTTGTTCACTCAATTGCGGAGGCGCCTTGTATCTCCAGCCTGGCGTCTCGCCGGTTGTCGCGTTGTTGTACATTGTCTAGACCTGGCGCTCGGTGTCAGCTTCAGCATGGTTTTCGAAATCATGCTCATTGGCGTCACCGTGCACCTGGTCACCGAGGGATGGATAATCGCCCTCGACACTCAGGTCGACTTGCAGATCGCCTTCCATTTCCTCTTCCGGCAACTTAAAGCCGGCAACGGAATGCTGCATATCACCAGCCAGTCCGGCGAGACGACCGATAGACCCGGCGGTCGCTGTAGTACCGGCCGAAGTCTGGGAAGTGATCTCCTGGATAACATTCATCGTATTCGACACGTGGCCGGCCGATGCAGCCTGCTGTCGCGCCGCGTTGGAGATGTTCTGGATCAAGTCAGACAATGATGTCGATACATTCTCGATCTCCTCCAGTGCCACACCCGCATCCTGGGCCAGTCGCGCACCACGGACAACTTCCGCCGTGGTCTGCTCCATGGAGATAACCGCCTCGTTGGTATCAGACTGGATAGTCTTAACCAGCGCTTCGATCTGCTTGGTCGCACCGGCTGACCGTTCCGCCAGTCGCTGGACTTCGTCCGCAACCACCGCGAAACCGCGGCCTGCGTCACCGGCCATAGAGGCCTGTATCGCGGCGTTCAGTGAAAGAATATTGGTCTGGTCCGCGATGTCGTTGATAAGGGATACGATATCGCCGATCTCCTGCGAGCTTTCACCCAGGCGCTTTATACGCTTGGACGTATCCTGAATTTGCTCGCGGATAGTATCCATGCCGTGGATGGTATTCTGTACCACTTCGGCACCGGTGTTGGCGATTTTAACCGAGCGCTCCGCAACCTGTGCCGACTCATTGGCGTTGGAGGAAACCTGGTCGATGGTAACGGCCATCTCGTTGATCGCCGCCGAGGCACCGGCAATTTCCTGCGCCTGGTGCTCTGCCGCCTCAGCCAGATGCAAGGCTGTAGACTGGGTTTCCTGGGAGGCCGAGGCCACTCTCACCGCAGTATTGTTTATCTGCGATACGAGTACCCGCAATTGGTCGATAGTAAAGTTGATAGAGTCAGCAATCGCACCGGTAAAGTCTTCGGATACGGTTGCCGTCGTGGTCAGGTCACCGTCCGCAAGATTAGCCAGTTCGTCCAGCAAGCGCAGGATGGCCACCTGGTTTTGCTCGTTATTGGTCTCCTCCTGGGCAAGGCGTCGACGTGTGGCGAGAAAGCCCATCAATCCGATCAATGCCATAAAAACAATAACGCTGACGCCGGCGATGAGAACCAGGGTTCCGTTTACCGTCCGCTCACTGGAAAGCCTGTCGATGTGCTGAGTCAGCGCGGAGGTAACCTTCTGGAAGCTCGGTGAAGTCTCCAGCAATACGTTACCGGCGTCTCGCGCCTTGGACAGATCGGGAGAAGCCTGGAAGATTTTGTCGATAAAATTGTTTACAAAACCATACAGCTCGGCAATCTGGTCAAGTGACTGGGCGGCCTCTTTATCACGTACTTGCTGGATACGCAGGGTGGAGTTACCCTCGCGCATGCCCTGCAGCACCGTACCAAACATGCTGGCATCCAGGTTGAAGACGTCTGCCGCTTCCCTGGCATCCGCTGTGCCTTGCAACATTTTCTCCACGTTGCGCGCAACACGTTCTGCCAGCCAGGCCTGCTTCTGGGCAATCGCTATCTGGTTGGGAGAGGCACCATTCTCGATCAGGATTTCGACGACGAAATCATACTCCTGCTGAAGTTCAGGAATCGATGCATTCAGGTTACGGGCCACCTCATGCAGGAACAAAATTCGCTCCCGGTTGGCCACAATAGTTTGTGCCGCATCGTTGGTTTCCGACCAGAGTCCGTTGAGCTCATTGATTTCCTTGCTCAACATGGACTTGGGCGATGGCAAGTCTACAGTACCCTTATTAAAGGCCTGCAGGGTCTTGTCCAGTCCCAGACGGGCCTTTTCAAGGTCGTCGAAGGCCTGGGCATCACCGGCAATCGCCTGGCGCGATGCAGTTGAAACTTCCTGCATCATCACCCGCAGGTCGCCCGCAAGTTCCAGGTATCTGGCATCGTAATTGGCGTCACGAATCACCATATACGCCGTTGTGATAAACGCGGCTATCGCGCCGATCAACAATACAACCAGAAATGTTACCGCCCGATTATTGGGCAATTTTGTTGCTACTTTGTTTCGACTCATGGCTTGGACTCCCAGCCCGGGGCTCTTGTCAGAACGTTATAGTTAAAAGATTTTCCACCCGACTGCACACTCACGCGGCAGCATTCATAAAACGGCGATCCATCGCCAACTTGAACGGACTGAAAACCGTCCAGGTCTTATCTTCATGTACATATGCACCGGTTGTGTATTCGACAAACGATGCGGCATCCCTGGGGATCTGGCTAACAAAGCTATCGACGGGAAAATGTTGCATGCCGATGACTTCGCTGACGATCAAACCAACGAATAGACTATTGCTTTCGATAGCCAATACCCTGCGAGATTTGGTATTACCTGATAGATGGCCGCCAAAGAACGCTTCGATATCAATCAGCGGAAGGAGGCGACCCCGGGCATTGGCGATGCCTGCCACCCAGCTTTGCACACCCGGCATACTGGTCGAGCTGGGAAGATGCATCAGCTCGGCAACTTCATCCATGGGGGCAACCATTGTTTGCCCCGCCAGCATAAACGCCACGCCGGTCCATGTTTCAGATGCCTCATGCTGGTCCGGCAAGCCCTGCGCCAGCTGGAGACTGGCGTTCGCCATGTCGATGAGCGCGGCAAAGGGTTTCTTGTTCTTATCCATCATTCCTATCCGTCATTATCGTTCCGCAGCACAAGCTCGAGCTCCGCGGGTGCTAGTCTTTTGTCAGGACATTATCGATTGTTTCGAGCAGCAGGTTTTCCTGAACCGGCTTGACCAGGTAGCCCTTGGCACCCTGGCGCTTACCCCACACCCGGTCGGTCTCCTGGTTCTTGGTGGTCACTATTACCACTGGAATATGGTTTGTTCGATTGTCCTTGCTAATCTGGCGTGTGGCCTGGAAGCCATTCAGGCCCGGCATGACGACATCCATCAACACCATGTCCGGCAACTCCTTACCGGCGATAGCAACTCCCTCTTCACCGCTGGTCGCTTCCAGCACCTCGTGTCCGTTACCGGTAAGTATTCCCCTGATGAGATGGGTTTCAGTGGGGGAATCATCAACAATCAGTATGCGTGCCATTTCTGTTATCGTCTCCTTTATTACCCGGCATTACCCGGCGCAGACCTTCGCAGCTGGTTCAAGCCGCCAGATTTTTTACATGGGATTCAATTGCGCCAAGAAGTTCGTTCTTGCTGAATGGTTTCGTGAGATATTGATCCGAGCCGACGATGCGACCCTTGGCCTTGTCAAACAAGCCATCCTTACTCGACAGCATAATGACCGGCGTGCTGTTGAACTCGCTGTTATTCTTGATAAGAGCGCATGTCTGGTAGCCATCCAATCGAGGCATCATGATATCGACGAAAATGATATCCGGCCGGTTGTCGGCGATTTTCGCCAGTGCATCAAAGCCATCTACTGCGGTAATTACCGTACAACCCACCTTTTTCAGCAAGGTTTCCGCAGTTCGACGAATAGTTTTACTATCGTCCACCACCATAACCTTTAGACTTTCAAAATTGACTTCCATAAAATCGTTCCCTTTATGGCAATGATCGTAACTCCCGACCATTGCCGCTAATTGCCCGGTACTTTTCCCGGGCTGTAATCGACGTGCCTGAATAACTATAGATTTCGTTGTGGAATTTGCACAATTCCGGCGAGTAAAAATTTATCGGTCATTTCAGGCCCAAAACCGGCCCCCTGGGGTTCCCGGGGAACCCCCCCGAAAGCGGGCTTGCACGTCGCCATTCACAGGCTGTTTTGCACAGGATTTTGCCATGACTATTCGACTCGGCGTCATCATGGACGCGATTGAAAACATTCAGGTGAAGAAGGACTCGACGCTGGCCATGCTGGTCGCGGCGCAAACTAGAGGCTGGGATATCTTCTACATGCAACAGTCTGATTTATATCTGGATTCTTCTACCCCGATGGCGAGTGCCAGGCAGCTGGAAGCGGTCAGTTTCGACCCCGACAACTGGTATCAGGCAGCGCCGAAACAGGCGTTAAAACTGTCCGGGTTCGACGTCCTGCTAATGCGCGTCGACCCGCCATTTGACAACGAGTATATCTATACTACTTACTTTCTCGAGGCCGCGGAAAAAGAGGGCGTTCTGGTTGTAAATAAGCCCGCCAGCTTACGTGACTGCAACGAAAAAATATTTGCGACGCAGTTCACAGATTGCACACCTCCTGTACTGGTCACGCGAAATTCCGGTCAATTACGCGGTTTTCTGCAGCAACATCGAGATATCGTCATGAAACCACTGGACGGCATGGGCGGCGAATCAATTTTCCGGGTTCGCCATGACGATCCCAATATATCCGTCATTATCGAAACACTAACCCTGCACGGGAAAAGAACGATCATGGCCCAGCGCTTTATTCCCGAGATCGCGCAAGGTGACAAGCGTATATTGCTGGTAGATGGCGAGCCCGTTCCCTACTGCCTCGCCCGCATTCCGATGGCCGGCGAAACCCGGGGCAATCTGGCAGCCGGTGGAACCGGAGAAGCACGTCCACTATCGGAGCGTGATCGCTGGATTTGTCAGCAGGTCGCACCTACGCTTAAGGACAAGCAACTGCTGTTTGTGGGCCTGGATATCATTGGCGATTACCTCACCGAGATCAACGTCACCAGTCCTACCTGCATCCGTGAAATCGACGCCGCTTACAACACCGATATTGGCGGCATACTCATGGATTGCATCAGCAAAAAACTGGAACAACGATAGCACCCAATGTCTGTAAGCTACCCCCTTGAACGGGATATTGATAGCATCAGTGTATCGACCCTCGTGGCCCTGGTCGCCCACGGGATACTGCTGTTTGTGCTCGGCTTTACCGTCGAGCAAACGGTTCGCACGCCGCCGAGGCTCGAAATCACCCTCGCGCCCCACAAGAGCCTCACCACGCCCGACCAGGTCGACTTTCTCGCACAACACGATCAGCAGGGTAGCGGCTCCCTGGATAAGAAGCAGGAACTGACCACTACCGACCTGGCGCCACTGGAAGACAACGTCATCCGTGAAACCAGTGAGCTCGCATCCCGTGCCGCTCAAACCGCTGAACTGGTACCGCAGACCATAATAAGCAAGCGCGATGAGTCAGCGCGAGCAACGGCCACACCAAAACAACAGCAAGAGGAAACGCCCAGCCAGTCCGCACTCGACCAACTCGTAGACCAGCCCGAGCAACAGATTCAGAGCCTTGAGGCGAAGCTGGACCGACAACGCTTCAACTATACTCGCCGACCCAGGATCCACCGCCTCACTTCCGTTGCCACTCGCCAGACCGATGACGCTCGATACCAGTTCGAATGGCAGCAAAAAGTTGAGCTCGTCGGCAACCAGTACTACCCGGAGGAAGCGCGCCGGAAGAAACTGACCGGGGATGTTCGGCTGGTGGTAGCCCTGCTGCCCGACGGCAGCATCGAGCGCATCGATGTGCTGGCATCTTCCGGGGTAAGCGTATTGGATCAGGCGGCGATTCGCTCGGTCAAGCTGGCGGCACCTTTTGCTCCCTTTCCCGCGGAACTGCGCGACAAGGCAGACATTCTCGAAATCATCCGCACCTGGCAGTTTCGCAACGATTACCTCACCAGCCGGGGCTGAGTCGACGACTTAAGCCCGCCGGGGTTTTGTAGTATAGTGTGGCTATGGAGCACCGCGGAGGGTTCTATGCCATCCACAGCTGAATTCCAGTGCCTGAAAAACCACTTTCTGATCGCCATGCCCGGGCTCAGCGATCCGATCTTTGCCCACTCCCTGACCTATGTCTGTGAACACAACGCGGACGGCGCCATGGGTATTGTCATCAACCGCCCACTGGATTTGTGCTGGCGCGACGTGTTCGAACAGCTCGACCTCGAGGATGCTTTTAACGGCGACGAACGGGTACTCGCGGGTGGGCCGGTTCACATGGACCGCGGATTTATCCTCCACCCCGCCGATGACCGGCCCTGGGAGTCCAGCCTCGCGATCACCTCCGATATAAAACTCACCACCTCGCTGGATATTATTTCCGCTCTCGCATCGGGCCGGGGACCCTCCCGCAGCCTGATGGCCCTGGGCTACGCCGGCTGGGGTAGCGGGCAACTCGAAGACGAGCTGGCAAATAATTTCTGGCTGACCCTGCAGGCCGACAGTGACATCCTGTTCAATACGCCATTTCACCGCAAGGTCGAAATGGCGGCGGGAAAACTCGGCATCAACCTCGATTTGCTGTCGCCGGAGGCCGGGCACGCCTGATCACGTATCCGGCCCCACGGGATGAGAGATAACACGCTCGCCACAACGATCATTGCTTTCGATTTCGGCACCCGCTACCTGGGTGTTGCCGTGGGGCAGACCGTGACAGGCACGGCCAGCGCCCTGAAGCACTTGAAAATGCGCGATGGCGGCCCACCCTGGGTTGAAATCGAGAACCTGCTGGAAAAATGGCAGCCGCAACAGTTAGTTGTGGGCCTGCCGCTCAATATGGACGGCAGTGAGTCGGAGATGTCTCGAATGGCGCGCCGATTTGCCAACCGCCTCCATGGTCGCACCGGCTTGCCGGTGGAGTGCCAGGACGAACGGCTCAGCAGCTACGAGGCGAAGAGCCGGCTGGCGCCTGGCTCGAAAACACGCCACCAGGGGGGGGCGGTCGATAGTATCGCGGCCAGCGTTATTCTCGAACACTGGCTGTCGGAGAGGGGGCGTTTTTAGCACACGGGCTAGAAGCGCGCGCCCATCCGGTTCTCCTCTTCAGTATCTTCCATTTTGAGACGATCGGCTGCTGTTCCCAATTGTGCGCTATTGTGATCGGCACCGAGCTTGATCATCAGGCGCAGGTCGTTGGCCGAGTCGGCGTGGGCGATGGCATCCTCATAGGTGATATTGCCTTCCTTGTAGAGGTCGTACAGCGCCTGGTCGAAAGTCTGCATTCCCTGCTCGCGGGAGCGGGTCATCAACTCCTTGAGCTTATGCACTTCTCCCTTGCGGATCATGTCAGCGGCCAGCGGAGTATTGATCAAGACTTCTATACAGGCACGACGACCCTTGCCGTCCGGTGTCGGAATCAATTGCTGCGCCACCATTCCCTTGAGGTTGAGCGACAGATCCATATACAATTGCTCACGCCGCTCTGCGGGGAAAAAATGAATAACGCGATCAATGGCCTGGTTGGCGTTATTCGCATGCAGGGTACACAGCACGAGGTGCCCGGTTTCCGAGAAGGCGATGGCATGTTCCATCGTTTCCCGCGAGCGCACTTCCCCGATAAGAATGACATCGGGCGCCTGGCGCAGGGTGTTTTGCAGCGCCGCCTCGAAAGACGCGGTATCGATCCCCACTTCCCGCTGGGAGATGATGCAATTATTGTGCTGGTGGATAAATTCGATGGGGTCTTCAATGGTTATGATATGACCGCTGGAGTTGCGATTGCGGTGGCCTATCATAGAAGCCAGGGATGTGGATTTACCGGTGCCGGTGGCGCCGACGAAAATTACCAGGCCACGCTTGGTCATGGCCAGTTCCTTGATAATCTCCGGCAGCTGCAGTTCCTCCGGCAGGGGAATGCGGGTCTCGATTCGCCGCAATACCATGCCCGCCAGGTTGCGCTGGTAAAAGGCGCTGGCGCGGAAGCGGCCGACGCCGCGGGCCGAGATCGCAAAATTCAGCTCTTTGGTAGCGATGAATTCCTTGCGCTGCTCCTCGTTCATCACCCCCAGCACGACCTCCCGGGCCTGCTCGGGAGTGAGCGCTTCCTTGGTGACCGGCAGGATCTTGCCGTGCACCTTGATCGAGGGCGGCATTCCGGCGGTAATAAACAGGTCAGAGGCCGTTTTCTCAACCATCAACCTTAGTAGTTTTTCCATTTCCATGGCGGGTAGCTCCTATGCTGTTGCCGAGAACTAGAA
The DNA here is from genome assembly GCA_030618705.1 of Gammaproteobacteria bacterium. Classification (GTDB taxonomy): domain Bacteria; phylum Pseudomonadota; class Gammaproteobacteria; order Pseudomonadales; family JAHEGP01; genus JAHEGP01. The sequence goes on from JAUXCW010000006.1 coordinate 18,446, forward strand.
ATTCTCAGGCATTTTTGCTTTCTCACGTGCAGTTTCTCGTGTAATCAAACGCCGCTGCACCATATCGGTTAGGGTCTGGTCGAGGGTGGTCATACCGAGTGCGCCACCGGTCTGGATCGCGGAATACATCTGGGCGATCTTGTCTTCGCGAATCAGGTTGCGTATCGCCGGAGTCCCGATCATGATCTCGTGGGCAGCGACACGACCGCCGCCCACTTTTTTCATCAGGGTTTGCGAGATAACCGCCTGTAGTGATTCAGACAGCATGGATCGCACCATGGCTTTTTCCTGGGCCGGGAATACATCCACCACGCGGTCGATAGTCTTGGCGGCGGAGGTGGTGTGCAATGTACCGAAGACCAGGTGGCCGGTCTCCGCGGCGGTCAGCGCAAGGCGGATCGTCTCCAGGTCTCGCAGCTCGCCCACCAGAATAATATCCGGGTCTTCCCGTAGAGCTGAGCGCAGGGCTTCGTTGAAGCCGTGGGTATCACGGTGAACTTCCCGCTGGTTTACCAGGCATTTTTTGCTCTCGTGGACAAATTCTATCGGGTCCTCGATGGTAAGGATATGATCGTATTTGTTGTCATTGATGTAATCAACCATCGCCGCAAGACTGGTCGACTTGCCGGAACCGGTGGGCCCGGTTACCAGTACGAGGCCCCGTGGGTTCATCGAAACATCACGAAAAACCTGCCCCATACCCAGGTCTTCCAGAGTCAGCACCTTGGAGGGGATGGTCCTGAATACCGCACCACTGCCACGATTCTGGGTGAATGCATTGACCCGAAAACGCGCGACACCGGGGACCTCAAAGGAAAAATCGGTTTCCAGGAACTCTTCGTAATCCTTACGCTGGCGGTCATTCATGATTTCGTAGATCAGGCGATGCACTTCTTTGTGCTCCATCGGCGGGAGATTGATTCGCCGAACATCGCCATCAACCCGGATCATAGGTGGCAATCCTGCCGACAAATGCAGATCCGAAGCGCCCTGCTTGGCACTGAAAGCCAATAATTCCGTTATGTCCATTGCGTTCCTCAAGCCGTCCGTTGGACGCCTTAATGCGAAGGCCGTCACAAAAACAGCCGGTTTATGGAGCAACGATGTGCGTATCGCCGGGGACGACAGGCACGGTAATTGCTTGCTTGTTTAAAGACAATATAGCAAAGCTACGCCAATACGCAGCTCAGCGGCTCAAAAATACCAGGCGAGTTGCAAAAACAGGGAGGGGCCGGTACTGAAGTAGGCACCGTCGAGTTGCGCTTCGACACCGCCATACTCCGTCCCCGGCGCGCCCACCGGGATACTTACGGCCGTGAGTAACTGCAGATCCTGCAGGAGGTCGAACTGGCCCACCAACTGTAGCAGCGCCGAGGGATCATCGAGGCTGGTAAAAATAGCGGGGGTGAGAAGAAAGAGCGGGTTGAGTTCAATCAGTGTCGAGGCCACCAGGTAATTCCGCCCCAGGGTAAAGAGCTCTCCTCGCACGAGGCGGTCAGTCAATTCAGGTTTTGCCGCCAGCCCGGCAACGCTGTATTCACCGCCCGCAATACCAAAACCGTTATAAAAATACTCCATCAAACCACTGACATTTTTACTGCCCCAATTCCAGGACCAGGACATACTGGTAACCAGCAGAGGGATGAAATCATTGTCAGTTCGGGTTACCGTCAGGTCTCCTCGCCAGATTGCGCCGCCCACGGCATGGTTTCCGCCGAAGCCGATAACAGTGTCACCGAAATGCCTCGATACCAGGGCATCGTATTCAAAACCGGCGACAAAGCCATGGTATTTGCCTGCAAGAGTACTCTCATCGCTCTCCACATCGCCGGTGTCGGGATCTCGTCGCCCGACCAGCACGAGCTGCAGGTCATCGCCCCCTCGCAACAGGTACTGGCCATAGATCATGTCATCACCGGTTTTGTACTCCTTATCAATTGCCGCGGGATCGAAGGGATTAAAAAAATCCATCGCGGAGTAGACCAGGCCGTTACCCCAGCTCACCGCTTGCCGGCCCAGGCGCACCACCCAATCATCGGCGTGATAGGCCACGTAAAATCGATCGAGCCGCTGCAGGGCGACGCCCTCACCGCTATCGTTAAAGGTGTGGGTGAGATTCATCACGCGGCGTGAGTCATCCGGCACACTACCAGGCACGACCGAGAGCCCGGAAAGCTCCCGAGACAAGGCCACTGTATCCCCGTATCGCGCCAATAACTGATAGTCCGCCGCGAATTCCCAGGAACTCTGGCTAAAGCGAAGGTTCACTCGCGCGTTAACACTGTAGTCGGTACCGGGCGAACCGACGATACCCCGAAACAGGCTGTTCTCGGGAAAGGTCAAATAGTTGAACTGGCCCTTGGCATGGCCACCCAAGCCCCAGTGAGCGGGTTCAGCGATTACGCCATCACCACCGCCGGGCTGCAATAGTAAAAACAATCCAGCCACCACCCCGCGCAAGGATACGAGCCGGCAGGGCGCCATCTACTCGCCGTCACCGGCCACCGGTGCGCAGCTGTCCGGCACCAACTGCGCGATATCGTCGACGATTCGACCATCCACCATTTTGATCAGGCGCCGGGCGTAGGCCATCACCCTGGGATCATGGGTGGCGATAATAAACGTCGTGTCATGACTTTGATTCAAACGCGCAAACAGATCCATCAAGTGGGCCGCCGTTTTCGAATCCAGGTTGGCGGTCGGCTCATCGGCCAGCACCAGGGTGGGCCGTGAGGCGATGGCCCGCGCCACGGCGACCCGCTGTTGTTGCCCCCCGGAAAGCTGCGCCGGGCGCCGCTGCTCCATACCCTGCAAGCCCACTTCCTCCAGTATCGCCCGCGCTATCGCCCCTCTTTTTGCTGCGGATACGCCCTGTATCTGCATCACGAATTCCACGTTCTCACGAGCGCTGAGCACCGGAATCAGGTTATACGCCTGGAATACGAAGCCGATATTGTTCAATCGCATATCCGCCAACTCACCCTTGCCCAGCTGGTCGATGCGTTTACCCGCCACCCGAATGATTCCGCTGTCCGGTATATCGAGACCACCGATCGCGTTGAGCAGAGTGGTCTTTCCGGAGCCCGACGGCCCGGACAGGCAGACAAAATCTCCCGGTTCAATCAGCAGGTCAACCCGGTCCAGGCCGATAATCGTTTCCTCGCCCTGGCGAAAGGTTTTACAGAGGGCTTCACACACTACGCTACTCATAAGCAGTCTACTCAGATCTTGGTAATCGCTTGCACGGGAACATAACGAGAGGCACGCCAGGCCGGCAGTAAGCTGGTCAATAAGCCCAGCAGGATGACTACCGTATTTGCCATAAGGACATCGCCCCAGGCCAGCGCGGGCGTCAACACACTACCGGCGCCAAACATTTCCATACCTTCGCCAACCACCGAGATATCAATGCCGTCTTCCAGCGGAATAATGGTAAGCACTGCCAGGACATCGCCAAGCGCAACCCCCAGCACAATGAGCAAGAGTGACTCCAGTAATATCTGGTAGATAATGGAGCTGGGGCGCATGCCAAGCGCCTGCATCAAGCCAATTTCCCGCACCCGCTCGAAGACCGCCATTACCAGGGTATTGACGAGGCCAAAGGACAGCGCGAGGAAGATGACTACAGTCCATACCAGCACAAAGCCGTCCATCACTTTCAGCAAGGTACCGACGTAGGAATCGAGCTCATGCCATGACAACACTTCCAGTCCCGGGTCCGCGGCGGCGACCAACTGTGCCCGTAGCTCTTCTACATCGCGATAATCATGACCCAGCACAGCGATCTCCGATAATCGCCCGTCGATCTTTAACATGTCCTGCAACAGGCCCCGACCCACATAGACTGTAGCCTCCTCTGCAGCTTCGAGCTTGGCCTTATAAATTCCCACTATGCGGAACCCGCGGTCGACAATCTCATTGTCCGGGTCCTGGCTCATCACCACCAGTCGCTTGCCCAGGCCTGTTTCGAGTCGTCGCGCCAGTTTGGCACCGATCAGGATTCCCTTATCCCGATCCCCCGTCAAAAAGCGCCCCTTGATTATATTGTCAGACATGGCGGTCAGTCCGTCTTCGGCCTGGGGGTCTATGCCGGCCAATTTGACGCCACGGGAATCCCTTTCACTTGAAATAACTGCCGGTACCACCACCCGCCCCGCCCAGGCCACGACGGAACTTTCCTGCAGCGCGCGCCGCAGGGCTGGGGCAGGAGGCTCCATACTATTGACGACACTCGGATCATCACGGTAGCCACGCTCGTGTATTTGCACGTGTCCCGGCAATTGGTGGATGGCATCGAGTACCATATCGTCTACCATGCCGCGCATTAGCGCGCTCATGAACACCATGGCCCAAACACCGGTCGCTATCGCCGCTAACATAATCAGGGTGCGTCGATAGTTACGCCATAAATTGCGCCATGCGAGTGTCCACAACACCCCACTATTTATCCCCATCACACTGCTCTCATCGCCTGTACCGGCTGCATAAAATGCAAGCGCAGCGCGGGATAGACAGCGGCCGCCAGGCAGGCGAAAAACACCGTGCCCGGCCCAATCAATAGCGACAAGACACTGAGTTGTGGATACATCCTGCCCGGCAGATTAAAGCGCCCGACCATTTCCTCCATGCCCGGGTAGGCAAATCCGACATGGGACACCCACAATGTCAGCAAGCCTCCCAGCAACATACCCAACAACATACCCAGCCCCGCCATCATTGCCGTTTCCAGCACCACCAACCAACCGAGTTGGCCTGGCTTTAACCCCAACGCCAGCATCAGGCCAAATTCACGCGTACGCTCGAGTACCGACATCAACTGCGTATTGAGAACGCTGAAAGCCACCAACAAAACCAGCACCATATACATAAACCAGGCGCTGGAAATATCCGCCTGGATCGCCTGTTTCAAGCCTGGTTGCAATGCGTCCCAGTCGAGCACTTGAAGATTCTCGCGTCCGGCTAAAAGTTGTTCAACCGAGGCTTGCAATCCCGTCACCTGCTCCAGGCTGGCCGCCCTGATAACAAGGCTGTGACCCTCCCCGCCCATGGCGAACATCTCCTGGAAATAAACCAGGGGCATCTCGGAGAAGGATCGATCCAGCTCGGGAATACCGGATTCGAACACGCCGACCACGGTCACCACCGCCGCGGCGAAGGAACCGTCCAGGCCCGAGCCGAGCAGGGTCAACTCGTCGCCGACCGCAACTTTCAGGTTGCGCGCCATAACGCTGCCGATGACCAGCTCCGGTGCTGATGCATCGTGTAAAAACCGGCCCTGTACAATCGTGCCCGGTATACTGGAAACACCCGGCTCGAAACGAGGCTCGACAGCCACGACCTGGATGCCATAGCTGCGCTCTTCACTGGAGGCGAGAGCAAATGCGCTGGCGCGGGCCGCCACCCTGGCGTCGGGCAAATTCCGGCGCAATTCCCGGGCAAGGGGCAAGAGCTGCGGGATACTACGGCGCATCCGAGGGTCTTCGTTATAGCCGGGGGCCTGGATTTGAATATGACCGCTGAACACGCCGAGGGTGTTGTCAATCATCATGCCGTAGGTACCGACTTGCAGAGAGATCATGAACACCAGCAGTACATTGGAAAAAACCATCGCCCCGGTTGTCAGCCAGGTTCTGCGACGATGGCGCCACAGATTGCGCCAGGCCAGCCTGAGAGTGATATTCATTGACGGGGGTTGCGCAGGTTCGACAAGGTAAACAGATTGGGGCTCAATTCGACATCGAATTCCACTGCCGAAATCGACACTTCGGTCCACTGCCCGGGCTGTTCGGTTTTCTCCATGCGCTGCCGCTGCGCCACGCTGCGGCCGCCCATTTCGGCGATATTCAGGGTCTTCAGTACCTTGACCAGTACCCCGTCCTGGTCCCAGTACTGATCCTCCAGCAAAAGGTAGTCGTCCCGGATCAGCAGGACTTTTTTGCCCCACACCACCGCGGCGTCCTCGTGGGGCAGGGACTCGATCACATAGACGGTATGACCATCCTCCGGGTAGCTCTCCAGCAGGCGATGCTCGTAGTCGTCGAGCACGGCATCAGAGCGTGAAATGTCCTTGTTGGAAAAATCCGATCCCATCCAGCCCTGGCCCATCATCGAGGACGGCACCTTGATGATCCGGTTGACCTTCGGCGAGTACGTCCACATTTTATTGTCCAGCAACAAGGTCCCGTTGCCGACGTCTTTCTTCGGCGCGGTGACACGCACCAGGGAATTCCTGTCCCCCTCCGTCCAGGCCCGCATCGACATCGACCGCTCCCAACTGGGGCGATGAATCACCATGGTCAACTCGGAATAGGAACTGGTGCCGCGCCAGTGGTCGATGGCGGATTTTACCAGCGCCCGGGCATCGGCAGGCCCGGACGGGCTCACTGGCAGTTCGTCAGCTTGCGCGTGGCTCACCGCGACGAGACCGGTATAAATGCCCGCAAACAAGACCGTGCGCAACAAGGATCGGGTCATTGTATAGTTTCCCCCAGGCTTTTAACGCTTATACCGACAATCGCAAGATGCTGCAAGCCGACTTGCATCGCTATAATAACGTCAGCAGACCACCAGGTATTCAGCAAATGGCATCGATCGAAGACAGGCTAGTAGACGTTCGCAGGCGCATTGCCGGCGCTGCCAGACTTTGCGGCCGCGACCCCGCCGATATTAACTTGCTCGTTGTCAGTAAAACGCGCCCAATTGACGATATTCGCGCAGCGCTGGCCGCCGGCCAGTGTCACTTTGGGGAAAACTACCTGCAGGAAGCCGTCCCTAAAATCGATGCCCTCGCCGACGAGCCGATCTGCTGGCATTTCATCGGTCCCATACAAGCCAACAAAACCCGCGCCATCGCCAATAATTTTGATTGGGTGCACAGTGTGGATCGACTGAAAATCGCCGAGCGCCTGAACGCGCAACGGGATCCGGCCAGGCCGCCACTGAATATTTGCCTGCAACTGAATATCAGCGGTGAGGCCAGTAAGTCCGGCCTGGCACCGGCGGATCTCGTGGCTATGGCGGCAGCTGTGGCCAAACTGGATCGATTGCGTTTTCGCGGCCTGATGTGCATCCCCAGGGAAAATACCGATGCCTCCGCGCAATTCGCCCGACTGCGCCGGCTACTGGACGAGCTGAAGCAGTCCATGGGCGCCCGGGCCGAGTCCCTGGATACGCTCTCCATGGGTATGTCCGGCGATCTCGAGGCGGCGATTGTCGAGGGCGCGACCTGGCTGAGAATCGGCACCGCCGTCTTCGGCCCCCGGCAATCCTCAATTGAGCTTAACCATTTGCCCGGGAACGGCTAAACTGCCGCCTGATTCGCCACCCGCGCAGGATACGATACCGTGACTCAACCCCCCATAGCCTTCATCGGCGCCGGTAATATGGCCAGCGCCCTGTTTGGCGGCCTGGTCAAACAGGGCTACCCCGTCGACCGGATCCTGGCCGCCGACCCCAACGAGGCATGCCTCGCCGCCGCCACGGAGCTGGGCGTCAAGACCGCCACACACAACCACGCCGCGGTGGAATTCGCCGAGGTGCTGGTTCTCGCCGTGAAGCCCCAGCTACTTCACTCCGTTCTGGAGCCGCTGAAGCCCCTCCTCGCCCGGCGACGACCGTTGGTGATCTCGATTGCCGCCGGTATCGACCTGACGACCCTCGCCCGCTGGTGCGGTGATGCGCTACCCATCGTTCGCTGTATGCCCAACACGGCCGCCCTGGTACAGGCCGGGGCGACAGGGATGTTTGCCAACGAACAGGCGAGCGATCAGCATAAACAGCATGCGCAGTCTATTCTTGAGGCTGTGGGTAGCGCCATCTGGGTCGACGACGAGCAGCAAATCGATGCGGTGACAGCGGTTTCAGGATCCGGCCCCGCCTATTTTTTCCTGGTCATGGAGGCCATGGAGGAAGCCGGCGTCAAACTCGGCCTGAGCCAGCAAGTGGCGGAGCAACTGACCTTGCAAACGGCACTGGGAGCAGCGCAAATGGCGCTGGAGAGCGAGTTTCACGCCTCCGAACTGCGGCGGCGCGTGACATCGCCCGGGGGCACCACGGAGCGCGCACTCAATACCTTTGAACAGGGCGGGCTGAAAGACCTGTTCGGCCAGGCGATGGAAGATTGCGCCGCACGCGCCCGGGAACTGGCGCGGGAATTGGGCGACGAATAACCGGCAAACCGCCGCTGGCGCGGCGTGAATCCAATAAAATAACGGAGAACGACATGGGTGCCCTCACCGAAGTAGCCGCTTACCTGATCAACACCGTGATGAGCCTGTACCTGGTTATCGTGTTGATGCGCTTGCTATTGCAGGTCGCACGGGCGGATTTTTACAACCCGATCTGCCAATTCGTGGTCAAGGCGACCGACCCCCTGATACGGCCCCTGCGCCGGCTTATCCCCGGTTTTGGCGGTATCGACCTGGCGACCCTGGTACTGGCGTTGGCGCTGCAGTTTATCACCATCAACCTGTTGTACCTGATTTTGGGGGGGGGCGTGCCCAACCCCCTAAGCGCATTGATCTGGAGCCTGATCGGCATCGCCGCCACCATCGTCAAGATCTACTTTTTTGCGATTCTTGCGTCCATTATCTTCAGCTGGGTGGCGCCGGGGAGCAACCATCCCGCACTGGCACTGTTACACCAACTCAATGAACCGGTGATGGCCCCGGTGCGGAAAATAATGCCTGCCATGGGCGGGCTCGACCTGTCGCCCATCCTGGTCTTTATCCTGCTCAATGTATTCAATATCCTGCTGAGCCACGCCGCTGTGGCGAGCGGGCTGCCTCGCAACCTGCTGCTGGTTATCTAGTGTCCGACCCGGCCACGCCAGGCCATTACCGCTGGCGAGGAGAGGTTCTGCAATTGCACCTTCATGTCCAGCCGGGAGCAAGCGCGGACGAGTTCTGCGGCCTGCACATCGATAGCCCCCGGCAGCCGCCCGCCGAAGGTCTTATCCGCCACGAATGAACTTGTCTCCGCCGCCGCGCATCATTAGACTGCGAGCACCGTTGACGAGGAAGCGATACCAGGCCAATGCCCTCCCCTATCCCGGCAGATTCAGTCGGACTGGTCACACCGCAGAGCCAGCTTTTTGACCGGCCACTGACACTGGCCTCCGGTCGACAGCTGGACAGCTACGAGTTGGTGTATGAAACCTACGGCCAGCTCAACAGCGACCGGTCAAATGCCATACTGGTCTGCCATGCCCTGTCCGGCGACCACCACGCCGCCGGCTACCACGGTGCCGAAGACAGCAAGCCCGGCTGGTGGAATCTCTATATCGGCCCCGGCAAACCCATCGATACCAACCGCTTCTTTGTCGTCAGCCTCAATAACCTGGGTGGTTGTGCCGGCTCTACCGGACCACGATCGATCAATCCCGCAACCGGAGAGGCCTGGGGGGCCGGGTTTCCCACCCTGAGGGTCAGGGACTGGGTGCACAGCCAGGCCAGGCTGATGGATACACTGGGCATAGGGCGGCTCGCCGCCGTCATCGGGGGTAGCCTGGGCGGCATGCAAGCCCTGCGTTGGGCACTGGAGTACCCGGACCGGGTCGCCCACTGCATCGCCATTGCCAGCGCCATGAAACTGAGCGCCCAGAACCTGGCCTTCAACGAAGTATCCCGCAGGGCCATTACCTCCGACCCCGGTTTTAGCGGGGGCGACTACCTGGGACAACAAACCCTGCCCAGGGACGGGCTCGCCCTGGCGCGGATGATCGGCCATATCACTTATCTTTCCCACGACCTGATGGGTGAAAAATTTGGTCGCGAGTTACGCAGCGGCAGTTTCGCACTGGGCCAGGATTCCGATATCGAATTCCAGGTACAAAGTTACCTGCGCTACCAGGGCGAGCGCTTTTCCACCAGCTTCGACGCCAACACCTACATCCTCATGACCCGCGCACTGGACTACTTCGACCTCGCCCGGGAGTACGGCGACAACCCGGTGGAAGCCTTCCACCACGCCCGCTGCAAATTCCTGGTGGTATCGTTTTCCACCGACTGGCGCTTCCCCCCGCTGCGCTCAAGGGAAATCGTCGACGCCTTGCTGGCGGCGCGCAGGGGCGTGAGCTATGCAGAAATCGACTCCAATCTGGGCCACGACGCCTTTTTGTTACCCAATCAACGCTACCAACAATTGCTCGCCAACTATATGAACAACATTCACGTAGAGCTACAGGGGGGGCCGGGCTGATGCGTCTACCCAGGGACCTGGTGCAAGCCTGGATCAAACCGGAGGAGCAGGTGCTCGATCTCGGCTGTGGCGACGGTACGCTATTGCGCCAGCTCATCGATGACAAAAACGTACAGGGCTACGGCCTCGAGATCGACCCCCATGCGATATCACAGTGCGTGACCAACGGAATCAACGTTGTGGAGCAGGACCTGGACGAGGTGGGTCTGGCAAACTTCACCGACGGCAGCTTCGACACGGTGATCATGAACCAGACCTTGCAGGCGGTACACTTCCCCCATCTCATGGTCGATGAGATGCTGCGTGTCGGTAAGGTCGGCATCGTCGTTTTTCCCAACTTTGGCCACTGGCGCTGCCGCCTCCACCTGGGCCTTCGCGGCCAGATGCCGGTATCGAAATTTCTGCCGCACCAGTGGTATGACACGCCGAACATTCACTTCTGCACCATTCGGGATTTCGAAAACCTGTGCCGGGAAAAGAATATAGACATCATCAACCGGCGTTTCGTCAATGCCTACGGCGGCTCCACCGTCAGCGCCCGCTTGTGGCCCAACCTGTTCGGTTTTATCGCCATCTACCGCATATCAAAATAGGCCCGCCATGCAGCCACGACGCTTTTTCCTCTATTTTTTAGTATTCCTGCCGGCACTGGCCAACACGGCACTGTCACAGGACAAGTTTGAGCAACGCTCGGGGGAATACACGGTCTACTACAGCCTGTTCCCATCGAGCTTCCTGTTACCGGAGGTCGCCGAGAGCACCGGTATTACCCGCGCTCGCGATCGGGCGATCCTCAATGTTTCCGTACGTCGCGGCGAAGGCGGGGACAGCCGCGAACAATCAGCCCTGGTGCGTGGCACCAGCTCGGACCTGATTCACAGCCGGGAACTGGAGTTCAAGGAAATCCGCGAACAGGGGGCCATTTATTACCTGGCGGAAATCCGTGTCAGCAGCCAGGCAAAGGTCTACTTCGACCTGCAGGTTGCCCCCGACCCGAACAAACCTGCCATCGAAGTGCGCTTCAACCGCGAAGTGTACCCGGAGTAGACATGCACACCATCGTTCTGGCCAGCGGCAACCGGGGCAAGCTCAAAGAGCTGCAACACATCCTCGCCCCGGCCAAAATAGAAGTCGTTCCGCAACAAAACTTCCAGGTACCGGAGGTCGAGGAAACGGGGCTCAGTTTTGTCGAAAATGCCATTCTAAAAGCCCGTAGCGCCTGTCTCCATACCGGCCTGCCGGCACTCGCCGATGATTCAGGGCTGGAAGTCGATGCATTGCAGGGCCAACCGGGGATCTATTCTGCCCGCTACAGTGGCGTAAACGCGACGGATGCCAGCAACAATGCAAAACTGTTAGAGGCGCTCGCCGATATCCCGGATGAGCAGCGCGGCGCACGCTTTCGTTGTGTACTGGCCTATATGCGCCACGCCGAAGATCCCTGTCCGTTGATTTTCCAGGGTAGTTGGGAGGGCAGCATCCTCCGCCGGCCCCGCGGGGAACACGGCTTCGGTTACGACCCCCTGTTCCTGGTGCCCGGGCAGAACTGTAGCGCGGCGGAGCTCAGCCACGATCTGAAAAGCACCCTGAGCCACCGGGCAAAGGCCATGTCGGGCCTTGTCGCCCGGCTCACACGCACCACTGCCTAGCCCGGGACATGAACTCGATTGCCTTGCAGGCACTGCCACCCCTGAGCCTGTATATCCATATCCCCTGGTGCGCCAGGAAATGCCCCTATTGCGATTTCAATTCCCACGCCAGCGAGCAACAGCTACCGGAGCGTGAATACGTCGACGCCGTGTTGCAAGACCTGGAGCACGCACTCGACGCCATTCAGGGCAGGAGCCTGGTATCGATATTCTTCGGCGGCGGCACCCCCAGCCTGTTTTCGCCCGCGGCAATTGCCGCGCTGCTCAACGCTGTACGCCAGCGAGTGCCATGGCGAGAGGATATCGAAATCACCCTCGAGGCGAATCCCGGTACAGTCGATGAGGAGCATTTCGCCGGATTTCGCCAGGCGGGTATCAATCGGCTCTCATTGGGCATACAAAGTTTCGACGATGGTTTTTTGCAGGCCCTGGGCCGCATCCATAGTGCGGATGAGGCGATACGTGCGGTAGAGGGTGCCCGGGCGGCCGGTTTTGATGATATCAACCTCGACCTGATGTACGGCTTGCCGGGGCAGGATGCCGGGCAGGCAACGGCGGACCTGCAGCAGGCGCTCGCCCTGGCGCCGTCACACCTGTCCTGGTACGAACTCACCGTCGAGCCCAACACCGCGTTCTATTCACAAACCCCCCGCTTGCCCGACGAAACGGAAATGGAGAGGATCGAGGCCGCCGGCCACGCATTGCTGGAGCGCTCAGGCTTTGAACGCTACGAAATATCCGCCTACGCCCGGCCCGCTCGGCAATCCGCCCACAACTGTAATTACTGGCAATTCGGCGACTACCTCGGGCTGGGCGCCGGAGCCCACAGCAAGATCAGCCGATTGCGCGACAACACCATCAACAGGCAATGGAAGACACGGGTACCCACCGACTATATCAAAGCGGGCAGCGACAAGGTCGCCGGTCGCCGCGAGCTGACACCGCAGACGCTGCCGCTGGAATTTATGATGAATGCCCTGCGCCTGCAGCGAGGCGTCGAGAGGGAATTATACGGTGCCCGTACCGGCACCGAAATTGGTGATATCGAAGAGACGCTGGAGCAATTGCGCGGTCAGGGCCTGCTGGCAACCGAGCCCGGGCGCGTCTGCACTACGGCCAGGGGTTTCCAATACCTCAACACTGTACTGCAAGCCTTTATGGTGAAACGGCCTGGCCCTCAGTGACCCTCTCGAACACCAGGTCCCATACCCCATGGCCCAGCCGCTCACCCCGGCGCTCAAATTTGGTTTTCGGGCGCCAATGGGGCCTCGGGCTGTAGTTACCGGTTCCCGCCTGATTGCGAAACCCGCCGTGGTTCTCCATCACTTCCAGCATGTAGCCGGCATATTCCTGCCAATCGGTCGCCATATGGAACCAGCCGCCGGGTTTTAGCTTGCGTCCGACCAGTGTGGCAAAGTCCGGCTGCAGGATGCGTCGCTTGTGATGCTTTTTTTTCGGCCAGGGATCCGGGAAATACAATTGCACGCCATCCAGGCCCGCATCCGCAATACAATCCCGCAACACCAGCACCGCATCCTCGCGATAGACGCGGACGTTCTGGACCTCGCGTTCCGCACACGCCATCAACAGGCTCCCCACTCCCGGCGGATGAACCTCGCAGCCGATAAAATTGACCTCACCCCGGGCCGCCGCCATTTCCACCAGCGATGCGCCCATGCCGAAGCCGATTTCCAATACGGTGGCGGCCTCCCGCCCAAAGGCGGCGTGGATGTCCAGGTCCCCTTCCGACAGGGCCAGCCCCATGGCCGGCCAGTGGCGCTCCAGCGCCCGCTGCTGACCCACTGTCAGCCGCCCACCACGCAGTACGAAGCTGCGAATCCCGCGCGGCCTATCGGCGGTCTCCATCAATGGCCGGCCACCTTGACGCCGAACCAGGCCAGTAACGCCCAGCCGACTAGAAAGCAGACCCCGCCCAGGGGGGTAATAGCCCCGAGCCAGCGAATACCGGACAAGGACAGTACATAGAGAGAACCCGAGAACAGCAACAGACCCGCCAGGGTAAAACCGGCGCTGGCGACCAGCGAGCCCTGCTGGGGATACTTCAGCAACAGGGCCGCGACGGCCAATAAGAGAAAGGTATGATAAAAGTGATACTGAACCGCGGTCTGGTAAACCGCCAGCATATCCGGCTCGAGTTTATTCTTCAGTCCGTGGGCACCGAAGGCGCCCAGGGCCACCGCCAGGAAACCGGACAGCCCGGCTATTGCCATAAAATACTTCGCCACCATGCTCTCCTGTAACCCGGGGATAAGCCCAAATGGTGCTTAGTTAACAGCAGAGCGGTCTGACAGGCATACTATTCGCTGGCAAGGGGCCGGAGCTCCCAGCCCAGGACTCGCCGTGAATACATCCATGTAGGCTCGGGCGCCGGGTCCAACCGGCGCACGGTCCTGCTCTGGAAGCCCCGGCCCCTCCGTCAATATCGCTAAAGTCAGTGCCATTCGCGACACCCACCGTTTACTCCACGGCATACACCCCGTTTTCAATGCGACCGGTCTGCCTGGCCCCTCCCGACGGCGTCACCAAAGCCACGCCATATGGGGAGCATTTAACAAGAATCAGTTACAATCCTAATTGACATGCATTCTCATTTGGGTACACTGGAGCTACTGGAAATGAGGTAGCGCAATGTACGTTTGTCTATGCAAGGGCATCACCGACAGCCAGATTCGCAAGGCCGTCAGCGAAGGTGCCGCCAACCTGCAAGATGTCAGCAACCGCCTGGGTGTCGCCAGCCAATGTGGTCAGTGCGCCTGTGTCGCAAGAGAAGTCATCAGTGAAGCCCGGGCCGGGCAAGCCCCAGGTTTGTTCTACGCCGCGGGTTAAACATAGCCGCACCCCCGCCGTAAGGGCAAGCACTCCCGGTTTTCCGTCATTACCCCAATCCTTCAAAATCAACTATTTCTTTGACCCACCCCGTCGTAACCGGCAAAATACAAGCGCCTCTCCAGGCGCCGACACAACAACATTCGTGAACAACAATCGTGTACAACAATCGGGAGATTCCCCATGAAGGGCGACAGCAAGGTCATCGAATTCCTCAATAAAGCACTGGGCAACGAGCTGGTTGCCATCAACCAGTACTTTCTCCACTCCCGCATGTACAAGGATTGGGGCCTGGTGGAACTCGCCAACCATGAGCACGAAGAATCCCTCGATGAGATGAAGCACGCCGACAAGTTGATCGAGCGCATCCTGTTCCTGGAAGGCCTGCCCAATCTGCAGGATCTCGGCAAGTTGATGGTGGGTGAAAACACCGGCGAAATGCTGCAGTGCGACCTCAAACTGGAACTCCTCGCCATACCGCTATTGAGAGACGGTATCGAGTACTGCGAATCCGTACGCGACTACGTCAGCCGCGATCTGCTCGCCGACATTCTCACATCCGAGGAAGATCACGTGGACTGGCTCGAAACCCAATTGACCCTGATCGACAAACTGGGTCTGCAGAACTACCTGCAGAGCCATATGAACGGCTAGGGCCAGGGTGTGGGGATTAGCGCCGGCGAAACCGACCGGGCTTCGATAGCCATACATAGCAACCTGAAACAGCGATAATCAACAGCATCACGCCCGCCATGTCCATCAACCACACCCCTGCCGCGCCGAACAAACGGCCGCTGTGCAGGTCGAGCAGCACGCGCTCGACAGTGAGGGACTCCCCGAGCATTGCTTCACTGACCGCGCCCCGCAGCGCCGGTGGAATAGTCGAAGGGCCGGCGGCGCGCAACGAGCCCGAAGATCCGGCACCTGCCGCTGTCCAGCTGAGGGAATCCAGGTCCAGTTGATACCAGCGGGCCTTACTTTGCAGCCATAGTTTATTCTCTGCCAGGGTAACCCCGGTCATTGGCAGCGGAATCCCATAGGTGCTGCCGACCCGCTCGATCAACTCGCCATCGTCGGTCAGCAAGACCAGCTCCTCAGCACAGACAGCCACCAGCATCTGATCCGTGGCGACGGCCCCGACCAGGTCGGATGCACAGCGACCGACTTCTACCCCGTCCAGAAACAAATGCCTGCCCGCCCGGATTATCCAGCGCTCGCCGACCGGATAGCCAATGGGGTCCGCGACCTGAATACCGTAGTGCGCGAGCAACCATGGCGCCCGCACCGCTCGCCGGTCGAGTTGCCACCCGGATGTGTGATTGAGGGGAATACCGGTGACCACCAGCAGGATGACGAGCAATGCTATCCCCACACCCACGCGCCGGTGCCAGCGCAGCAGGAACAGCCTGAATTTATGGCGTTGCCGCAATTTTCTCATCGGTATATGGGGTCTGGCGGTGCAAGTACAGGGCCAGGGTGGCGGCCTTCTTCACAGCGCGTACGGAAAGCGTGGCACCGGTAATCCCATCGACCGGCTGCGACAGTTTGCCGCCCTCATCCAGGCCCATACCGATAAACTGGTCAGTAAAGAATGGATAGCGCACTTCCCAGCCCCGGGACTCCCTGAAGCTGAGGATCTCCAGGCGGGAAATGCGATTGCCCTCGATGGCGATGCCGATGGTAATCGGCCGCTCCTTGCCGATTTCATCCAGCACCCAGGCGGTGCGCAAGCCCTGCCCCCAGTATCGCTGGCGCAAAACGCCGGGTTCATGACCCACCATACCCTGGATTGCCCGCCGCTGATCGGCGCTGAACCACAGCGCCTCCCGGGCAGGCTCAGCATTATCGAACGCCAGGCCGAGAAACGCCTCCAGGCTCATATAGTCACCCTTGGCCGAAACAGTCAGGGCCATAGCGGTAATACTGACGGCAAACAACAATCGTTTCACGGTGTGCCTATCGTACCGGGGGCGAAAACGCCCCCGGGATTAAATTCCAGCAGGTCAGTATTCTAGCCCTTGCGGCTAGAAGCTCCAACCCACTCCCAGGTTGAAACCATCGAGTTCGGTGGCTCCGCTTTTTTCCGGCATCTGGTCCTGGATATCGAGTTTGAACACCACATTGGGCAGTAGCCAGTAATTCACACCAATATGCGCTTCGGCGATGCCGCTATCCTCTGCCGCGCCGCTACCGGACCCGGCCTGGTTATCCCAGAATGCGTAGCGGCCGAAGATGCCCCAGTGTTCGTTGATCCGCCAGGCCGGCTCGACATACCAGCCCTGTTGCACATCGGCGCCCTCGCCGATGGCATCGATGGCGTCATCGATATCCCAGCGGGCGGCCAGGGCGCGGAGCCCAAAACCCGATACCTGATAACTCACATGCGCCTCGACCAGTGTCGCCGGAACACTATCCGGCAGGGTATCCTGGTAGATATCCTGCTGGTACTGGGCGGAAACACCCAGCTCCAGCCCCCTCGCCCCGGTGTATTTCAAACGGCCGGTACCCGCCCAGGCATCCGCCTTGGCCTTGGCGACTTTCTGCCGGCCATCGCGGATTTTGAACTGGCCGTCCTGTGCATCGAGAAATAGCCCGGAAGAGGCCACCGCATCATAGGAAAACCCCTGGGCAAATTCACCGCTGAACGCCATACCACCTTCCCACCAGGTGGTCGGGATGATGTTTTTCTCGACGTTATTGCGCTCGACCCCGTAAAAGGTATCGGGCTCGTGGGTTTCGTTGAGGAGACCCACCGGGATCAGGAACAAACCGGCCCTGAGGCGATGGCGAGCCAGGTAGTCGTGCTCGATATAAGCCTGCTCAATTTCGATCTCCCCGGGCTGGCCGTCGCCGGCTATCGCGTGCTCCAATTCAAGCTCGGAGTAAAAACGGGTACGCTCAC